>JALYLC010000330.1 GCA_030774435.1 Actinomycetota bacterium | reverse complement strand
GCGCTGCCAGTACTGCGCTCCGACCGCGACCGCGTGCGATGTCACGTCGAGCCACGCGGTCGCCGTCCTCGTCGCAAGGCCAACGGCGGCGCCGGCGGTGGTCTCGAACGACGCGAACTCGCTGTCGGGTTCCGCAGCCATGCGAACCACTGTACTGTCCAGCCCGGCCAGTGAACCCTCGCCGAAGGTCCTGATCCAGACGATATTCGTGAGCGCGCCAGCCGATCCGAGCGGCGCGTATCGCGGGCCGTCGGCCATGATTCGACGCCTTTCCCAAGCTCCCTCAACCGAGCGAGCCTAGGAACTACGTCTAGTCCTCCTGCGCTTGAGCGTCCGAGATCTTCTGCGCGAGCTCCGCGATCACCGTCGGATCGCGGAGCGTCGTGACGTCGCCGCACGCCCGGCCCTCGGCGATGTCTCTGAGGAGCCGCCTCATGATCTTGCCGGAGCGCGTCTTGGGCAGATCGTCGGCCCACAGTATGCGCTTCGGCCGAGCGAGCTTGCCGATCTGCTCCGCGACGTGATCGCGGATCTGGGCCTCGATCTCCGGGGTCCCCTGGTGGTCGCCCTGGAGCGTCACGAAGGCGACGATCGCCTGGCCCGTGAGCTCGTCAGACTGCGCCACGACGGCGGCCTCGGCGACCTTCTGGTGGGCCACGATCGCCGACTCGACCTCGGCGGTCGAGAGGCGATGCCCCGAGACGTTGATCACGTCGTCGATGCGCCCGACGATCCACAGGTATCCGTCCTTGTCGCGGATCGCAGCGTCCCCGGCCAGGTAGGTCTCGGGGCCGAAGCGCGACCAATACGTCTCGACGTAGCGCTCGTCGTCGTCGTAGAGCGTGCGCAGCATCCCCGGCCACGGGCGCTTGAGCACGAGCAGCCCTTGGCCCTGCTCGACGCTCTCACCCGTGGCCTCGTCGACCACGTCGGCGACGACGCCCGGCAACGGGCCGGTCGCTGAGCCGGGCTTGGTCTGAGTGACGCCGGGGAGCGGAGAGATCATGATCTGGCCGGTCTCTGTCTGCCACCAGGTGTCGACGATCGGGCAGTGCTCGCGGCCGATGACGACGTAGTACCACAGCCACGCCTTGGGGTTGATCGGCTCGCCGACCGTTCCCAGCACCCGCAGGGTCGACAGGTCATGCGCGTTGGGGTGCTCGGGACCCCACTTCAGGCATGCGCGGACCGCCGTCGGGGCCGTATAGAAGACCGTCACGCCGTAGCGCTCGATCAGCTCCCACCAGATGCCCTTGTGCGGGTAGTCGGGTGCGCCCTCGAACATCACGCTCGTCGCGCCGTTGCAGAGCGGCCCATAGACGATGTAGGAGTGCCCGGTGACCCAGCCAACGTCGGCCGTGCACCAGAACACGTCGCGCTCAGGGTCGAGATCGAACACGTACCGGTGCGTCGCCGAGACCCCGGTCAAGTAACCGCCGGTCGTGTGGACGATCCCCTTCGGCTTGGCGGTCGAGCCCGAGGAGTAGAGGATGAACAGCGGGTGCTCGGCCTGCATTGGCTCGGCCGGGCAGACGTCGCCCGCCGCGGTGAGGATCTCGTCGTAGAACACGTCGCGGCGCGCACTCATCGGCACGTCGATGCCAGTGTGTCGCACGACGACGATGTGCTCGAGCGACTCGAGATCGCCCACCACGGCGTCGAGGGCAGCCTTGACGGGCGTCGTCTTTCCCTTGCGCCGCGCGCCGTCGACCGTGAACAGCGCCTTCGCGCGCGAGACCTCCATCCGCTCCTTGACTGCCTCGGGCGCGAACCCGCCGAACACGACGTTGTGGGGCGCGCCGATGCGCGCGCACGCGAGCATCGCGACAACCACCTCGGGGATCATCGGCAGGTAGATCCCGACGACGTCGCCCTTGCCGACGCCCAGCTCAGTGAGCGCGTTCGCGAGCCTCTGCACGTCGCGGTGTAGCTCGGCGTAGGTGATCGCGCGCTGCTCACCCTCCTCGCCGGCCCAGTAGAACGCGACGCGGTGGCCGCGGCCGGCCTCGACGTGCCGGTCCAGGCAGTTATATGAGACGTTCAGCGTGCCGTCGGCAAACCACTTATAGAAGGGCGGGTTCGAGTCGTCGAGCACGGTCGTGAACGGCTCGTCCCAGTGCAGGGTTCGCGCCTGCTCAGCCCAGTAGGCGTTCGGGTCGAGCTCGGCCCGTGCGTGCAGCGAGGCGTCGTTGACGCTTTCGCGGGCGACGAAGTGCGTGGGCGGCGCAAAGCGGTCCTGATGCAGGAGCTCCTCGAGCCGACGCTCGAGCTTCTCGCCGGAGAGGAGCGCCAACGACGAAGCCGTCCCTCTCGCGTGCGTGCTGGTGGTGGACGAGGTCATGTCGACGCTCTCCTCACGGACGGAACATGGATCCCGATAGTACTTGTCGCGATCGGCACGTTGTGCATCCCGCCGTAGATCGCCGGTGCGCCGGAGAGAATCATTACCTCGTCGCGTTCGCTGGGTGAGCCCACGCAGTGGGCCCGGCGATACCTCCGTAGCCGCAGTCGTCATGCACGCCGTCGTCGGCTGCAAGCTCCGCGCGGTTCCACAGAGCGACGATGAAGCCGCCCGCTATGAAAGACAT
>JALYLC010000329.1 GCA_030774435.1 Actinomycetota bacterium | reverse complement strand
CGGCGGGCGGCAGCGAGCTTGCGCTGCGCGCCACGTCCTCGAGCGCCGCGCCGCGCGGCTGCGATCACGGCTCTGGCTTGCTGCACGCTGCGCTCCAACAGCTCGCCACACTCGCCGGTCAGCTTGAGGACCTCGGCCTTGGCCTCCCCGTTGCGGCGCCGCGACGCTCGCCCGAGCGCACGCAGCCGTCGCCCGATCGCCCGCGAGGCGTCGACGACGACCTCGACGCCGGCCGTCTCGCTCAACGCGCGTGTCTGGCGAGCGAGGCGCCTGGGCGCCGTCCAGCGCCAGCCCGGCGTCCGTCGGGTAGCGCATGTCCGCCTCGATGACCGTCGAGTCGATCCGCACCGCGCGCGCGCGAAAGCGCGTCTCACGGGTCGCTTTCGCGATCACCAGCCGGCTGATCTCGCTGATCGGCTGCTCGCCCAGACGACGCACCAGCTTGCGGATCGTCGACTCGTCCGGCACCGCCCGACCGAGCCCGATGCGACAGAACCGCCGCAACGAAAACGAGTCCGAGACCTCGGCCACTAGCGTCTCGTAGCCCCAGCCGTATAGCGCTGCTTGAGCAGCATCAGCCGCACGAACGTCTCCATCGGCACCGTCGGGCGGCCTTGCGCGAGCGCCTCCGGCCAGCGCTCAAGCCACAACGCGCGAAACGGCGCCAGCAGCTCGCCATCCTCGAGCAACGCATCCAACCGCGCCAGATCCGCCGGCAACGCCAACACCTCGGCCGGCAACACCGCGTCCCACAGCGTCTCCATCTGCTCGCCCCGCAACCGCAGATCACACCCCTCCCGATCTCCCAGAAACACACCACACGCAGGAAGATCATAGGACCCCAGCCGGACGCACCCCCGACATCGCCACCCCACTATTTCCGGGGCGAGTAGCTAGGCGCAACCGCTCAACCATGCCTCCTGGTGCCGATGTGAGTCACGTTTTTGGGCCGGTAGCACACATGTCACGCGGGCCAGCATCGTCGACGCGTGCTGCCGCGAGTGCTTGGCTTATTGCGCGTGGGAGCGCCTCGCCTTGCCTTGGGACGGCTTCGGCGCGTGCTGGGGGCGTCTTCCTAGACAGACGAGGCGGCGTGGTAGCGGATGCATCGCAATTCGCAGTCGAGTGCGGTGGGGTCGGCTCCGAAGAGCGGGGAGGTGTGTCCGGCCGTGACGAGCCGTGAGCAGCGTGCGATGACGCGCGGGCTTGGCGCTGGTTGGCTTCGCAGGAGCGTACTGAGGGCGCGCATCGCCTCGCGCGCAGCGGGGCTGGGCGTGCGGGGCAGGATCGGATCCCGTACGTGGTGATTGCCTGGCGCTGGTGTCCGCGCATAAGCCTCGAGCGTGCGCGCGAGCTGCGCTCGGAATTTCGGAGAGGTCAGTCGTCGGCGTGTCATGTCGAGCTCACGCACGCCGACGCGGTCGTCACCCACGGCGATCGCGTCGGTCGCAGCTGCTCGAAGGGTGGCGCGTGCGGCCATCGCGGCAAGCCCTGCGGTTACCGTTACGACTGCGCCGGCAACGGCGAACGACGGCGCCGCGGGGTGCCGCGCGGCCAGAAGAAAGGTCGTTCCGGCAGCGCTGAAGCTGGCTGCGCCCCTCACGCGCTCTACCGCGCGTGAAGCGCGCCAACTAGCGCACGCTAGTGGATGCGACGGCTCCAGAACCTCGTACGCGCGGGAAGGAACTGCGGACATGAACCTACGGCGCCGTAGCATCGTCTCCGCCGACCAGGCTTCCCGGCACACCGTTGCTTCCGGCGGAATGATACACCGCCGTGCGCGCGGTTCCTGGTCGTGGCAAGGCCGCGGCGCTACGACTTGTACTCCGAGCCGTTCAGGCTGCGAGCGAATTTGCGTTACCTCGCCATGTTCGGAGCGCTCTCCGCCATCGCACGCATCGCGGCCCTGACCTTCCGATCGCCCCACCCGCGCGGTCCTCTCGCCGACCGATCCCGCCGCCGTCTTCTCGGTGCTCGGCGCCTGGCGCGAGCGCGGCGGGCGCGTCATCCGCGTGCTCGAAGGCGAAGCCGGCTTCAACGACCCGGTCGCAATCGCGCTTGTCATCGCACTCGTCGACGGAGCCACCGACGGCAACATCTCACCACTCGGGATCCTTGGCCACATCGCAATCGAAGGGGTCGTCGGCGCGCTCATCGGGCTGGTGGCCGGCAGTGTGGCCGTGCGCGCACTCGGACCAGCGTGGCCGGTCGTGCGAATGGCGCCCGCGCTGGCCGTGCTCGCCGCCGGTCTCGCCACCTTCGGGCTCGCGACGCTGGCTCACGGCAGCGGCTTCCTCGCCCTCTATCTCTGCGGACTGGTGCTCAGCGACGACCAGGAACTCCCGGAACGCGCGGAGGTAATCGCCTTCATCTCCGAACTCGCGTCGCTCGCCGAGATCGCGATGTTCGTGCTGCTCGGCGTCGCGCTCGCCACAATCAGCATCGCCTCCGTGCTCGCAGACGGCCTGATGCTCGCCGCCGTGCTCGTGTTCGTGGTGCGCCCTATCGTCGCCTTCCCGATGCTGCGCCGGCTGGGACTCGACACCCGCGAGGCGACCTTCGCGACCATAGCCGGACTGAAAGGCGCGGTACCGATTCTGCTTGCCGCAATCCCGCTCGTCGCAGGCATCGACGACGCAACCCGCATCTTCGGCATCGTCGGCATCGCCGTACTCGCCTCGCTAGCCCGGATCGTTCATGAGGCTGGTTGGCGCGGCGTTGTTGTGGCAGCGGGCGATTGGTACTTGAGATGCGGCGTGCGAGACGCGCGAAGCGCTCGCGCCGGGGCGCTCAGGGCGTGCGGTGGCGGGCCGGTCGGGCCGGCGCTCAGGATCGGCTACGGCGGATCTACATAACCGGGAGGGCGCCGAGTCGCTGCCAGGCGGTGACGAGTTCGTGGCGCCAGGGCCAGCCGCTGGGGAGGTGCAGGCGGGTGCGGCGGGCGTGGCGGGTGATGCGC
>JALYLC010000328.1 GCA_030774435.1 Actinomycetota bacterium | reverse complement strand
CACCTACGCCCACGAGATCAGCCACCAGATGGGCCTGCTGGACGAGTACGCCAACGACTCGGTACCCGACCGCGCCGTCTATACCGACAACTCGATCATGGGCGACTACTACACCGAGGGCATGGCCCAGGCGACCGCGAAGCTGCGCCACGGCGAGCGGCTGGCCTCGCTGATCGGCGCCGCCACCGACAAGGACCTCAAGGCCCGCACCCGCTGAGTGCTCGCGCCAACCCACGCTTGCACTGATCCGCTTGCCCGCTCCTGACGCTTACCCGACCAGGGGTGCGCGTTTCGACGCGGCCAGAGCGGGAGCAAGGGAGCACAGATGTCAGAGGTCAACAACCACCTCTTCGAGACGATCGACCGCGTCAATTCGCACGAGTCGGCGCACACGCGGCGCACGCTCGTGGGGATGACGGGGGCGGCGCTGGGCTCGATGGGGCTGCTCGGGTTCGCGTCGAAGAACGCATTCGGCGCCGTCAAGACGAGCTCGGAGAACTCGGTCAAGAACATCACGACCGTCGCCGCCACGGCCGAGGTGCTGGCCACGATCGTCAACACCGTCGGGCCCGAGAAGCTCGGCGACCGCCTCGACGCGGTCACGCGCCGCAACATCCGCGCCGCCGCCCAGCAGGAGAAGAACCACTTCGAGCTGCTGACGTCCAAGGCGGTCGGCGGCAAGCCGGCGACGACGACGATCTATGTGCCGGACGAGGTGTTCGCCTCGCCCGAGGCGCTGCTGACCACGCTCGCCGTCGGCGACCAGGTCTTCATCAACGCGTACCTGCTGGCCAACACCGTGTTCGCCCGTCAGGGCGACCTGATGGGCTCGAAGTTCGCCCGCTACACCGCCGAGATCATGGCCACGGAGGCAGTGCACCGCGCGCTCGCCCTGCAGTCGCTCGGCAAGCTCGGCAACGACCGCGTCTACGCGAAGTTCGCGCAGCGCGAGGCGGTCACGGGGCTGCCCACGACGGGCGCGCCCGGCTTCTACAAGATCCTCGACGCCGTCACGGTGCTCGAGTCCGCCGGCTTTGGCTTCGGCAAGCCCGGCAGCAAGCCCGGCACGAAGTACGAGTACGCGGAGGTCGCTGCGCGCACGCCGACCGACCCCGACGTCAACACGATCGCGATCAGCTAGCTCCCTCGGCGCGTCGCCGCCCGCCGCTCGGCGGGCGGTGGCCGCTCAGGATTGCTTCGGCGCCTCGCGGTGCGGGAGGAACGGCTCGCGGTCGGGCGGGTGCCCGGCCTCGATCTGGCGCCCGCGCTCGACCTCGGCGTTGAACTCGGCCCCCAGCAGCATCACGACGTTCGTGAGCCAGAGCCAGACCAGGAAGATGATGGCCGCCGCCATGCTCCCGTAGGTCTTGCTGTAGGAGCCGAATTTCGCGACATAGAACGCGAAGGCGGCCGAGGCGAGGACCCAGAGGACGACGGCCAGGACGCCGCCCGGGCTGATCCAGCGGAAGCCCGGCTGCTTCACGTTCGGCCCGACCCAGTACAGGAACGCGAAGATCTGGGACACGATCAGCGCGATGACCGGCCACTTGACGATGTTGAAGACCGTCACCGCGGTGTCGCCCGCGCCGATGATGTTGCCGACGCGCTCCGCCACCGGCCCGGTCACCACGATTGCCACCACGATGACGGTGGTGAGGATCATGATCACGACCGTGGCGGCGATCTGGAGCGGCTTGAGCTTCCAGAACTTGCGCCCCTCCTCGACCTCGTAGATCACGTTCGAGGCCTTCATGAACGCCCCGATGTAGCCGGAGGCCGACCACAGCGCGCCGAGCAGGCCGGCGACGAGCGCGAAGCCGGCCTTCGAGTTGGCGCCCTGGAGGTCGTGCACGGCGTTCGTGACGACGTCGCGCGCCGCGCTCGGCGTGAGGCTGCCGAGGTTCTGGAGCAGCGTGTCGATCGTGGAGGTGCCCGCCAGCCCGAGCAGGGCGAGGAGGACCAGCAGGGCGGGGAAGAGCGAGAGGACCGCGTAGTAGGTGAGTGCCGCCGCCAGCAGCGTCAGGTCGTCCTCCTTGAACTCGCGGACGGTGCGCTTGAGCGTGTCCCTCCAGGTGCTTTTGGAGAGCTCGGCCGGGGTCTCGGGCGCGCGGGTTCGGGCGGTCGTGTCGGTCATCGCGCAGGAAGGGCTACCCGCGCGGGCGGCTGCCTATCGCATGCGCTTGTGCTTCTTCGGCGCGCAGGTCCGGTAGACGCGGGTGTCGCGCAGGCGCTTGCCGCTGCGGGTGCGCGCGACGATGCGGACGCGGACGCGCTGCTTCTTGCGGCCGCGGAGGTCGACGACCGCGCGCAGGCGCCCGCCGCGGCGGCGGACCTTCACCCGCTTGCCGTCGACGAACACCTTCGCTGAGCGCAGCCGCGCCTTGCCGCGGCCGCGCTTGACGCGGATCTCGAAGCGGCGGTGCGACAGACAGCGGCGGCTGGTCGGCAGCACGCCGCCGCCGGCGCCGGGGCCGCTGAACCCCGACGGCGACGCCGTCGGGAGCGTGAGGCGGATCGAGGAGAAGTCGATCGCGGCGGCGTCCCGGCCCGGCCCGTAGACCTGGCTGCC
>JALYLC010000327.1 GCA_030774435.1 Actinomycetota bacterium | reverse complement strand
CCTGTACGCACCACACCGAGGGCAGGACGACCAACGATCCGACCGTCGGGTGCTGCTGGGACGCCGACCGGCTCGACCTGCGGCGCCTCGGCGTTCGGCCGCGGGCCCGCTTCCTCTCGACGGAGGCGGCACAAGGGCGGATCAAGCCGGCGCGCGTACCAAGGAAGGACGAGATGCCCGAAGAGGAGATCGACCCCGAGATCGACCCGAAGCAGCGAAAGGCTTTGATTCGGGCCGCCCTTTCAGGGGGAGGGCTCGTTGGGGTAGAGGAGCGGCGGCACATCGACCCGACGCTGTACCCCGTTCTCGAGAGCCGAGGTTTTCTCGGCCCGCCCGACGTCGTTAGCCGGGACGAACTCGACGACCTCATCGCCAACGGGGCACGCGAACTATGGCGCAGTGTTGACACCGAGGAACACGCGCGAGAGTTCATCTACGCCGAGCGGCCGTTCGTCGGCTGGGTGGGCATCTGCTGTTTTGCAGCGCCCAATCACAAGGCCGCCGCGATCCTCATGAATCCTGGCCGGAAGATCCTGCGGATGACGCTGAAGCCGGGAACGCGGGTGGAGGATTTCGATGCGCTCCGACTTCAGGCCTACCCCTGCCGCTCGCTCACGCAGTGGGCGGTGGAGCGAGGAATCGAGGCCGTACGAAAGGGCTCCGAGATCCGAGTCCTGAACCGCATGGCCGTTCGTGTCCAGACCGAGATTCTCGACGCTGACGAAATCAAGAGGAAGATCTACGTTGACGAGTGACGACCTCCGTCCGCGCTTCTCAGCCGGCGACAGTACCTATTGCGTCCTCGGCCGGGAGTTGCCGTGACGAGCAACTCCATGACCGAGCCGACTCGTGAGGAACTTCTGGCCCTGATCGCACTACTGCGAGACGAGCTACGGAGCCAGTGGGAGAGCAACCACGCCGAGCATTGCTGCTGGCCCTGGCCGCACGACGGCGAGTGCTACTGGCCGCTGCCGGAAGTGTTGAGAGGGTCCCAATGAGGCTTGGCCGCTTCGACGCTTGCGATCGGAAGCAGCCGCGCCGCTTCCCGAACGATCTCGTTCACGTTGAACCGCTGACCCCAGAAGACGATGTCAGCGGTAGAGGGGTCGAATACGCGAAACATCTCGATATCGGCCAAGCCCTCAACTGCACTCGGGGGCATGATGGATCTGTCTAGGAGATTGTGGGATTCAGACGTGTCCCACCACTTGTCTATCCGCTCGTCGAAATGCTCGAAGTGATTGCGCATTGCGACGTTGCGCAGGGGCGACGTGTCGTCCACTTGGAGGCTGGCCCTCAACGGCTCACGCTCTTTCGCGAACTTGCCGCCCTGTCCCCAGAGTGCTTTCGAGATGTTCGCTGCCGCGCCCAGAATGTTTTGGATGGCGATCCAGACGTGCGTCATATCGCCCGTCGTCATGGCGCTGTTGAACTCATGCGAACCGACAAGCACCGCTTGGCACTGAAGTACCACTTGGCGCTGAAAGGTCCGAAGGAGCATCAGGTCCATGTGGACTGAGAAGTCAACGCCCCCCTGGCCGCTCGCGCAACTTTTTCGCCAAACCCTCAGGTGGCGCGTTTCGAGCGAGGGTCGAACTTGAGCGGCAGCGTCGTCTTCGCCCAGCGCTCGATCGCCGCGCGCTTCCAGAGGCGCTTGCCGCTGACCTGCGCCTCGGGCTCCGGGAAGTCGTCTCTACGCACGTACCGCCAGACGCTCGGCCGGCTGACGCCGACCATTTCGGCGATCTCGGGCACTCCGACAAGGTCTAGTGGGCTCACGTCGGGGAGGCTACTGCTCGAGGCTGACAGCATCCGTCTCATGGTGTAGGATGATACTGTTAGTATCAACCTATGGAAGGGAGCACGCATGACCGTCACCGCAGAAGGCACGCGGAGCGCGACCGTTCCAAGCGCGGAAGAACTCACTCGGATCACCCTCGGGGTCGGAGAAGGATGCGGGCCGGTCGAGGAGCTTGGCGCGATCCTCGGGCACGTAGAGGAACACGAGCTCACCGACGCGCAGTGCTGGCAGCTGACCGTCGTAGCGAAGGAGGCGCACGCCTGCGCCGACTTGTTGCACGGGTACGCCTCTGAGCTCGAAGAGCAGATCGGACGGCTGACCCTCACCGCTGCCTAGGCAGCCCGTGGGGTGTCTAGACGAAAGGAGCCCGATGGCTGAGGGAATCGAGACCCGACACTCGCGCGGCTGCGCGTCACGCCAAGACGAACGTTGCAACTGCGAGCCGAGCTACCAAGCGCACGTCTGGAGCA
>JALYLC010000326.1 GCA_030774435.1 Actinomycetota bacterium | reverse complement strand
GTACATGACGGCGATGCGGTCGCTGACGTGACGCACGACCGAGAGGTCGTGCGCGATGAACACGTAGGTCAGCCCGAGCTCGCCCTGGAGGTCGGCCAGGAGGTTGACGATCTGCGCCTGGATCGACACGTCGAGCGCGGAGACCGGCTCGTCGCAGATCACGAGCTCGGGCCGCAGCGCGAGCGCGCGTGCGATGCCGATGCGCTGCCTCTGGCCACCGGAGAATTCCGAGGGAAAGCGGTTGTAATGCTCGCGGTTGAGCCCCACGAGCTCCATCAGCTCCTGTACCTGCCGCATGCGCTCGCGCCCTTCGGACGCGCCGTGGATCGCAAACGGGTCGCCGATGATCGAGCCCACGCGCCGGCGCGGATTGAGCGACCCGAACGGGTCCTGGAAGATCAGCTGCATGCGCTGGCGGTAGGGGCGAAGCTGACGGCGCGAGAGCGTCGAGATGTCGTTCCCGTCGAATTCGACGCTCCCGGCGGTGAGCTCGTAGAGCCGCATCAGGCAGCGAGCGAGCGTCGACTTGCCGCAGCCGGTCTCGCCCACGAGCCCGAGCGTCTCGCCGCGTCGCACCTCGAGGCTGACGCCGTCGACCGCCTGCACGGACTGCCCGCCTCCCGGGAGGAAGCGCCTCGCGCCGACGGCGAAGTGCTTGACGACGCCCTGGGCGCGCAGCAGCACGCCGTCGGAAGCGGCGGTGCTCACCCGCCCTCCCCCGGTCGGTCGGGCAGCCAGCAAGCGGACTCGTGGCCCGGCTCGAGCCGGCGCAGCGGCGGAACGTCGGTTGCGCAGCGCGCCAGCACCTCCGCACAGCGCGGGTGGAAGGGACAGCCACCCGGCAGCCGGATCATGCTCGGCGGCGCGCCCTGGATCGGCGTCAGCCGCTGCCCCGCGGCGCCCTTCACGGGCAGCGACGCCAGCAGGCCCCGCGTGTACGGATGATGCGGGTGGTAGAAGAGCGTGCGCCGGTCGGCGTGCTCCATGGCGCGCCCGCCGTACATGACGAGCACGTCGTCGGCGATCTCCGCGATCAGCCCGAGATCGTGCGTGATGAGGATGATCGCTGTGCCGAACTCGTTCTGCATGCGACGCATGAGATCCATGATCTGGGCCTGAACGGTCACGTCGAGGGCGGTCGTCGGCTCATCCGCGATCAGCAGCGCCGGATTCAGCGCGAGCGCCATGGCGATCATCGCGCGCTGTCGCATGCCGCCGGAGAACTGATGCGGGTAGTCGTCGAGCCGCCGCTCGGGCCGCGGGATGCCGACCAGCCCGAGCAGCTCGATCGCACGCGCCCGCCCCTTGGCGCGGGAGACGGTCTCGTGCACGTGGATCATCTCCGCGATCTGCCAGCCCACGCGGTAGTGCGGGTGCAGGCTCGAGAGAGGATCCTGGAAGATCATGGCGATACGCGCCCCGCGCACGGCCTGCAGCTGATCCGGCGACATCGCGAGCAAGTCGCGGCCCTCGAACCGGGCCGTGCCCGAGATGCTCGCGCCCTGGGTCAGCCCGAGCAGCGTCAGCGCCGACACGCTCTTGCCCGATCCCGACTCGCCGACGATGCCGAGCGTGCGCCGGCGCTCGACGCCGAAGGAGACCCCGCGGACGGCCTGCACCGTTCCGTCCGCGGTGTCGAACGAGACCGCGAGGTCGCGGACCTCGAGCAGCCGCGCCGTCTCCGGCGTGCTCGAGGCCCGCAACGCGCTCACGGCGGCGGCCGCCTGCAGCTACTCCGAAGGCGCAGAGCTGCGGTCACTGCACCCACACGTTGGTCGGATCGCAGCTCAGGGTGAAGAAGAAGAAGCTGCAGCCCTGCACCCGCGAGCCGTGGTAGACCGGCCACTTCTGCGCGTTCAGCGGAACGGTCGCCGCGTCCTTCATCGTCTGCGTGTTGGCCTGGCCCCAGAGCTTGGCGGCCGCCGCCTGCGAGGGCGCCGTCAGGGCCTTGTCGATCAGGCCCGCCGTGACCGGGCTGTTGTAGCCGGAGTAGTCGCTCGCGCCCGGCCCCGGGCTCGTCATGATCGGCTGGAGCGTCGAGCGGCCGTTGTTGCCGAACCAGTCGGGAATCCAGCCGGGCGGCGCGATGTCCCAGACGCCGCGCTTGGCGGTGCTCGGCTGCGTCAGGTACTTGCCGTAGAAGTCGGCCTGCGTGACCGGGACGATCGTCACCTTGAAGCCCGCGAGGTTGAGGCTCGACTGGATGGACTGGCAGATGCGCGGGTAGGGATCGCTGGTGGAGCAGAGCTGCTTGATGGGCAGGCCGTTGGGATAGCCGGCCTTCTTGAGCAGCGCCTTGGCGCCGGCGGGATCGCCCCCGCCCTTGTTCGACGGGTAGGCGTTGAAGTTCGGCACGTACCCCGTGTTGCCCGGCAGGATCATCTGATTCGTCGTGCCGTTGACCTTCGGCCCGCCCGAGATCTGCACGATCGCGTTCTTGTTGACCGCGGTCGCGACGGCCTGGCGCACGAGCTTGTTCTTCATCGGGCCGGCCCACTCGTTCATCGCGATGTAGTAGCCGGTGGCGACGAAATACGGTCCGGCGGGGCCGAGGATCAGGCCCTTGTCGTTGGACGAGATCAGCCGCGGCAGGTCCTGCGTGGGCGGCTGGATGTCCCACTCCATGTCGCCGGTGCCCGCCTCGAGCTGCTGCTGGACGCTCGCCGAGCTCAGGCCCTCGGTGATCTCGATGTGATCGACGTAGGCCTTGCGCAGCGGGTCGCTGCTCGCGCTCCAGGCCGGGTTGCGGTCGAGCGTCATCGACTTCGTCGGAACGTACTTCGTGATCGCATAGGGGCCGTCGGAGAGCATGTGCTGGCGCATCGGCGCACTGTCCGGCACGTACTTCATGTACTCGACCGGCCGGGCCGAGCAGAAGCCCATGGCGAGGATGTTGAGGAAGTCGGGCGCCGGGCTCAGCAGCTTGAAGACGAGCGTCTGCGGATCCTTCGCGACGACGCCGGCGAGCGGATGGGCCTTGACGTAGGCGGCGATGGCCGGAACGGTGCCCTTGACCTTGGCGAAGCCGTCGCAGTACGCCTTCATGCCGACGATCGTGCTCGTGAAGTAGCCGGGTGCCGCGTTCGGCGCCGCGGGATTGCAGAGCATCTTGAACTCGAGCACGAAATCGGCGGCCGTGACCGCGCGCGGTGGCGACGTGTTCCACTTCACGCCCGAGCGCAGCTTGAACGTGTAGGTCTTGCCGTCCGCACTGATGCCGTTGCCCTTCGTCGGCACGGTCGTCGCGATGTCGGGAACGATCTTGATCGAGGCCGGGAAGGTCGCCGCGTTCGGGTATGACACGAGCTGCCGCGTGAACGCGCGCTCGAGCAGGCTCGAGACCGTGTAGTAGGCACTCACGGTGTCGAGGTTGAAGATGTCGCTCGTCCCGAGCAGCTTGAGCGTTCCGCCCTTCGTCGGACCAGCTGCGTGCCGGCTGTCACGGGCGCCGGCAGCACCTGCGAGCGCACTCAGCGCCAGCGCCAACACGGCGGCTGCGACGATCAGCCGCCGGCGTGCGCCGAAGCGATCACCCGTGCGGAGCAGGCGCGGATGTGGAGGGGACGATTGCTGAGCCATGCGCTCTCCTCTTCGGATCGATCCGCGGATTCTCCACGATGCGAGGAATCCAAGTCAAGGTCGTGCATACCTGTGAGCGTGGGGACCGGTCGCGGGCGGCCGACGGCGCGAATGCGGCCGTGCTGCGCACCGGGACGCACCCGTGCAGCGGCGGGGCGCGTCGGTATACTCACCTTCCGCTGCGCCTCAAGTACACCTACGTGTCTAAGGGATTCCTGGTTTATGAATGATCTGCGTGGCGTCCTCGCGGCAGCGGTGACGCCCTTGCTGGACGGTGGAACGCGACTCGACGAAGGGGGCATCGGCGACGTCGCGGACTTCCTCGTCACGGGTGGCGTCGACGGCGCCCTGGTGTGCGGGACGGCGGGCGAAGGCATGGTCCTGAGCGTCGACGAGCGCAAGCGGACACTCGTCGCCTACCTCGCCGCGGCGGGGTCGCGACTCGCGATCATGGCCCACTGCGGCGCGCAGACGACCGCCGACACCGCGGCGCTCGCCGCGCACGCGGCGGAGGCCGGCGCAGTGGGTGTGTCGGTCATCGCTCCGCCCTACTTCGCGCTCGACGAGCGCGCGCTGCTCGAGCACCTGGCCGCCGCGGCGCTCGCCTGCGCCCCGCTCCCGTTCTACATCTACGCCTTCACGGCGCGCAGCGGGTACCCGGTTTCGCTGTCCGTGATCGAGCGCCTCGGCGAGCGCGTCCCGAACCTGGCGGGCCTGAAGGTGTCGGAGGCTCCCTGGGAGCGCTTCGAGCCGTACCTGATCGACGGGCTCGACGTCTTCGTCGGCCCCGAAGCGCTGATCGATCGCGGGCTCGCCGGCGGCGCCGTCGGGGCGATCTCCGCGCTCGCCTCCGCGCTGCCCGAGCTGGTCG
>JALYLC010000325.1 GCA_030774435.1 Actinomycetota bacterium | reverse complement strand
CGATCCCGGAGGCCGCGCGCTCGGCGTCGGCCGCCGCCCGGTCGCTGCAGGCCACGCGAAAGCCGTCGCGCGCGAGGCGTGCGGCGATCGCCGAGCCGATTCCGCCCGCCGCGCCTGTCACGAGCGCGACGCGTTCCTTCTCCTTCGTCACTCCTGCTCCCGGATGCAGCGCGTGAGCGCGATCAGCGTGACCCACGTCTTGTAGAGCCGCAGCGGCTCGTCGTCGACGATACGCAAGCTGCGCGGCCCCGTGCGCTCGATGCCGTGCAGCCAGGTGCCGAGTTCGGCGTAGTCCGACGTCGTCAGCTGGACGTCGAGCGTCGCCGGCAACGCGATCTCGGGCGGGCCCATCGCGCCGATGCGATCGAGCGCGCGCGCCGCGCCTTCCCGGATCCGCTCGCAGGCCACCTCGGGGTGCAGGCTCTCAGCGGCGAAGCGCGTGATCGAGCGCTTGACGACGACGCACTCGGCGTGCGGCGAGAAGGGCCGGATCTCCGCGGCCGTGGCGTCGTCGCCGGTGACGAGCGCGATCGGCACCTCGTAGTGTCGCGCCACGAGCGCATTGATGCCGGATTCGCCGACGACGTGCCCGTTGAGCTCGGCGTGGTACACGACCGAGGGGTTGTAGGTGTGCGAGAGGATCGCGGTCTGCGCCGAGATCGAGCCGTGGTAGCTGACCAGGAAGGCGGCATCGAACGATCCGTCGAGGCCCTCCATCATGTACAGCGGCTTGTGCTTCCCCGAGATCAGCGAGGCGCGGCCGTGCAACCGCTCGGGCCGCAGGTTCTGCATCAGGTAGTGCGCGTCGTTGACGAGGAAGCCCGTGGCCCCGGCGTCGGCAGCGCCGTCGATCGCGGCGTTGACCTCGTTCTCGAGCAGCGTGCGGCCGCCCTCGTACTCCGGTCCGTTCAGCACCTGCTCCCAGTGCACGATGCCGGCCGTGCCCTCGATGTCGGACGAGATGAAGACTCTCATGGCTCCCTCCAGGGCTGGCTCCAGGCGAAGTGACAGGCCGCCGCGTGCTCGCCGCGCTGCTCGAGCGGCGGGTCGTCGACGCGGCAGACATCGGCAGCGCGCGGGCAGCGCGGATTGAAGTGGCACCCGGGCGGCAGGTTGAGGGGACTCGGCGGATCGCCGACGACGGCGTCGCGCTCGGTCACGTGCCCCGGCGCGAGGCGGGGGACGGCCCGCAGCAGGCCCTGGGTGTACGGGTGGCGTGCGTCCGAGAAGAGCTGCTCGTTCGACGCCGTCTCGACGATGCGCCCGAGGTACATCACGGCCACGTGGTCGCACACGTGGCGCACGACCGCCATGTTGTGCGCGACGAACAGCATCGTCAGCCCGAGTCGCTGACGCAGGTCGGCGAGCAGGTTGAGCACCGTCGCCTGCACCGATACGTCGAGCGCCGAGACGGGCTCGTCGGCGATCAGGATGTCGGGCTCGAGCGCGAGCGCGCGGGCGATCGAGATGCGCTGGCGCTGGCCGCCCGAGAACTGGCGCGGGTAGGCGTCGAGCGCGCTCGGCGGCAAGCCGACGAGGTCGAGCAGCTCGCGGCAGCGCTCGTCGATGCCGGACCGGGGGCGGAGGTGGTGCACGCGCAGCAATTCGGCTAGTGCCTGGTGCACCGTCATGCGCGGATTCAGCGACGAATAGGGATCCTGGAAGATCATCTGCAGGCGACGGCGGTCGGACGGACGGCGCTTCGCGTGCATCGCCTCGCCCTCGACCAGCACCTCGCCGAGCGTCGGCTCGTAGAGCCCCACGATGCAGCGCCCGAGCGTCGACTTGCCGCACCCCGACTCGCCGACCAGACCAAGCGCCTCGCCGCGCGCGACGGTCAGATCGACGCCGTCGACTGCGCGCAGCACGTCGACGTGCCCGCCGCGCACGCGCCGCGCGAGCGAGGCGTTGAGCGGGAAGTGCATGGCGAGTCCCCGCACCTCGAGCAGCGGGGTGCCTGCGGCGGCCTCAGCCACGCTGCGCCAGTTCGTCGTGGTAGCGGCAGGCCGTGGCGCGCTCGGGCCCCAGTGGGACGAGCGCGGGATCGACGGACGCGCAGTCGGGACGCGCGATTTCGCAGCGCGGGTGGAAGCGGCAGCCCGGCGGCGGCGAGACGAGATCCGGCGGCATGCCGGCGATGGACTCGAGGTGCGCGCGGCGCTCGTCGAAGTCGGGCACGGAGCGCAGCAGCGCACGCGTGTAAGGATGACGCGGCGCGCCGAACACCTCGGCCACCGTGCCGGTCTCGACGATGCGCGCGGCGTACATGACCGCGACGCGCTCGCACGTCTGCGCGACCACGGCGAGGTCGTGCGTCACGAGTACCTGCGAGACGCCCGTCTCGGCGCGCAGGCGCGCGAGCAGGTGGAGGATCTGGTCCTGGATCGTCACGTCGAGGGCAGTCGTCGGCTCGTCGCAGAGCAGCAGTTGGGGTTTGCAGGCCAGCGCGATGGCGATCACGATGCGTTGCCGGAGGCCGCCCGAGAGCTCGTGCGGGTAGGCGTTGTAGCGGCGTTCGGGCGCCGGAATACCCACCAGCCGCATGAGCTCGAGCGCGCGCTCCCGCGCGACCCCCGCAGTCTGCCCGAGCCGCCGGCGCGGGCCCTCGGCGATCTGCTCGCCGACGCGCATGACGGGGTTGAGCGCGGTCATCGGTTCCTGGAACACCATGCCGATGTTGGCGCCACGCAGGCGCGCGAGCGATCGCGCCGAGAGCGCGTGGCCGTCGAACACGACCTCGCCGCCCGCGATGTGCGCGCGTCCCGGAAGCAGGCCGAGGATCGCGCGTAGCGTCATGCTCTTGCCGCTGCCGGACTCGCCGACCAGGCCCAGCGCTCCGCCACGCGGCACCTCCAGGCTGACGCCGTCGACGGCCTTGACGACGCCACGCGGCGTCGGGATCTCGACGCGCAGGTTGCGCACCGAGAGAATCGGGTCGGCGATCGTCACTCGGGAGCCAGCAGATCGGCGAGGCCGTCGCCAAGCAGGGAGAGCCCGAGTCCGGCGAGGATGATCGCGAAGCCCGGGAACGTCGCGATCTGCCACTGCGAGGTGATGAGCGACTCGCCGTCGGAGATCATCGATCCCCAGTCGGCCGTGGGGGGCGGGATTCCGGCGCCGAGGTAGCTGAGCGTGACGATCGCCAGCATCGAGAGCACGATGTCGCTCATCGAGAACACCACCGCCTGCGTGATCACGTTCGGGA
This sequence comes from Actinomycetota bacterium, assembly GCA_030774435.1. Classification (GTDB taxonomy): domain Bacteria; phylum Actinomycetota; class Thermoleophilia; order Gaiellales; family JALYLC01; genus JALYLC01. The sequence continues at coordinate 3,440 of JALYLC010000325.1, read as the reverse complement.
GCAGGTGTCGCACGATGATGCGCGCGTCGGAGAGGCCGGCCGCCCGCGCCGCCAGCACATACTCCAGGCGCTTCTGGACGAGGATCTCGCCGCGCACGATGCGCGCGTACGACACCCAGCCCACCGACGTGATGGCGACGATGATCGAGCGCTCGCCCGGTCCGAGCACGAACACGAGAGCAAGCACGAGCACGATGAACGGAAAGGCCACCACGATGTCGACCAGGCGCATCACGACGGTGTCGACGAAGCGCCCGTAGTAACCGGCGAGGCAGCCGAGCGCGGTGCCTAGGCAGAACGGGCAGAGCACGGCGAGGAATGCCACCAGCAGGTCGACCCGGCCGGCGTAGACGATGCGCGTGAGCACGTCGCGGCCGACCTGATCGGTGCCCAGCCAATGCGCGCCGCTCGGATGCGCGAGCGTGTGCAGCAGGTCCTGCGCGTTCGGGTCATAGCGCGTGATCAGCGGAGCCGCCGCACTTGCCAGCACGAGCCCGAGCACGATCACCAGGCCGGCGACGAACGACGGCGTGCGGTACCAGCGGTCGCGGAACGTCCGGCGCCGCGCGATCGCGCTGACGTCGAGATTGCCCGCCGCGATTGCCGCCATCAGTCGAACCTCACGCGCGGATCGAGCAGCGAGTAGGTGATGTCGATCGCGATGTTGACGAGCACGACGAGCGCCGCCAGCACGAACGTCACCCCCTGCACGATCGAGAAGTCGCGCTGTGAGATGCCGTCGTAGATCAGCGCTCCCACGCCGGGGAGCGCGAACACCTTCTCGATGACCACCGTGTTGCCGATCAGGAAGCCGAGGTTGATGCCGAGCACGGTGATCATGGGCATGAGGCCGTTGCGCAGGGCATGGCGGAGGAGCACGCGATGCTCGGACAGGCCCTTCGCGCGCGCCGTGGTGATGAAGTCGGCTTCGAGCACACCGAGCAGGCTCGCCCGCAAGCTGCGTATGAGCAGCGGCGCCGTGCCGATCGCCACGGTCAGCGAGGGCAGGAACATGCTCACGACGTGCCCCCGGACGCTGGTCCCGTAGCCACCGGCCGGCAGGATCTTCCAGACGTCGGCGGCGAACAGCAGGAGCAGCATGATGCCGAGCCAGAACGCGGGCATGCCGAGGCCGACGATCGGCACGGCGCGGACGACCTGGTCGACCGGGCCGTCCTTGCGGCGGGCCGCTAGAGTCGCCAGCGGCACCGCGATCAGCATCGCGAGCACGGTGCTGTAGGCGAGCAGCCACAGGGTCACCGGCGTGCGATCGATGACGAGCGAGCGCACCGGAATCCCGTAGACCAGCGAATCGCCGAGATCGCCGTGCGCGAGCCGCCCGAGATAGAGCCAGAACTGCTCGGGGAGCGAGCGGTCGAGGCCCCATTTGTGGTGCAGTTGCGCCACCAGCGTCGGCGTCGCCCGCTGACCGAGCACCGTGGCGGCCGGATCGCCCGGAATGAGGTGGACGAGCAGGAACGTCACGACCGTCACCCCGAACGCGACGGGCACGACCTGCGCGAGCCTGCGCAGCGTGTAGCCGAGACGATCCACGACGTTCCCGCTCTCCTAGGCCACCGCTACTTCTGGAGCCAGACGTCCTCCAGGTGGTAGTTCGCGGTCGGGTACACCTTGAATCCCTGAACCTTGTTCGAGTACGCGTACGGGTACGGCGAGTAGAACAGGAACGCCATGGACGCGTCCTGCGCGGCCACCGCCTGCACCTGGGAGTACAGCGCCTGGCGCTTCTTGGAGTCGAACTCGCGCGCCGCCGCCCGCGTCGCCTTCGCGGCCGCCGGGTTGTTCCAGAAGGTCTGGAAGGAGTTGGAGCTCAGCGCCGGGTCGGCGGCGAAGGACACCAGCTCGTCGGGGTCGGCGATATCCATCGTCCAGTACTCGTTGATCATGCCCTTGTACTTGCCCGAGTTCCATTCGGCATTGACGGTGTTGGGGTCGGTGCTGACGATGTTGATCTTGATTCCGAGCGGCTTGGCGGCGGCCTGCAGCACCTGTGCCGTCGTCTGCGAGAGGAGCTGGCCCGCGTTGGCCTCGAACGTCGCGGTGAAGCCCTTCGGAACGCTCGATTTCGCCAGCTCCGCCTTGGCCTTGGCGACGTTGTACTGCAGGCCCGGAGACTTCGCGTCGTAGTACGCCAGCTGCGGCGGCATGAACGAGTTGGCCGGCGACCCGTTGCCGAAGAGGATGGCCTTGACCAGCGCCTTGCGGTCGAGCAAGTAGGAGAGCGCGCGGCGCACGTGCACGTCCTGGAAGGGCTTGACCTTCTCGTTGAAGAGCACGTAGTCGGTGCGCGTCGACGGGAACAGCGAAATCGTGACCCCGGCTGTCGACTTCAGCTGGCCGACCTGCGCCCAGCCTGGGAACGCATCGATCTGCACCTGCCCGCCCTTGAGCTGGAGCAGGCGGGTGCTCTCGTCGGGCACGTTCCTCCAGGTCACGCTGTTCAGGTAGGGCTTGCCCTTCTGCCAGTACTTGTCGAAGCGGGCGAACTTGATCTCCTTGCCGTGCGTCCAGTGGTCCCACTTGAACGGACCTGTACCGATCGGATGCGTGTAGAACTGCTTCGCGGTCTGGCCGCCGTAATTCTTGGGCACGATGTCGTTCGAGAACAGGGCGATGTCCGAGATGAGCGGCGCCCACGGGTACTTCGTCTTGACGACGACCGTGTACTTGTCCTTCACGGTCACGCTCTTGACGGCGACGTCGATGTAGCCCCAGCCGGCCTTCGGGTTGCGCGCGGCATCGAGCGAGAACTTGACGTCGTTGGCCGTCATCTCCATGCCGTTGTGGAACAGGACGCCCTTGCGCAGGTGGAAGGTGTAGGTCAGCTTGTCCTTGGAGAGGTCATAGCTCGTGGCCAGCCACGGCTTCGTTCCCTTGCCGTCTGCCGTCACCGTGTAGAGCGGCTCCATGAGCTGCTCGAAGACCCAGATCGACTCGTTGTCGAACGCGTTCGTGGCATCCATGGTCTGCGAGTCGGCCTGGCGGGCGATGACGAGGTCGCCACCGCGCACGGGCGTCGCTGCGCCGTGCGTGCTGCGGGCGGATGCGCTCGAGCCGATGGTCAGCGCGGCGACGAGCGCGCAGCCCGCGATGGCGAGGAGGACAGGGAGACGGGGACGGCGGATCATGCGGTACCTCCTGGCAGCGGCGGCGAAGTCGCGAGTATGGCAGACGGGTCGCCGGATTTGATCAAACGCCCCGCTTCGTCTGAACCTAGTCCAACTCAGGCCTCGCCGAAGTAGAGCCGGCGCGAGTTGCCCGAGAGGATCGCCTCGCCGTCTCGCTCGGCCTCTCCGGCCGACAGCTCGCCGCTCGCGACCAACTCGCCGAGCACCTGCCCGAGCGTGGAGCGGGCGCGCGCGGCCCCCAGCGCGATCTGCTCGGGGAGTCCCGCCGCGTCGCTCGACGCGTGCAGGCGG
>JALYLC010000324.1 GCA_030774435.1 Actinomycetota bacterium | reverse complement strand
ACAACAACCTCGTGAACATCTGCCGCGAGATGGGCATCACGATGATCCGCACCGCCTTCTCGCCGATCTTCAACGAGGGCCTCGACTTCTCGTGCGTGCTCTTCGACCGGCGCGGCAACATGATCGGCCAGGCGGAGTTCTGCCCGGCCCAGATCGCGGCCAGCCTCTTCATCGTGCGCTGGACGCTCGAGGAGCTCGGCATCGAGTCCTTCGAGCCCGGCGACGTCGTCCTCCACAACGACCCCTATCGGGGCGGCGCACACATCCCGGAGCATGCCGTGATCAGGCCCGTCTTCCATGAGGGCGAGCTGTTCGGCTTCGTCGCCAACGTCGGGCATCTGGCGGAGATCGGCGGCAAGGCGGTCGGCAGCTTCGCCGCCGACGCCACCGAGGTCTTCCAGGAGGGCCTGCGCATCCCGCCCGTCAAGATCGTCAAGCGCGACGTCAACGACATGGACCTGTGGCGGCTGATCATGGCCAACCACCGCACGCCGCGGAACACCTGGGGCGACCTCAACGCGCAGATCGGCTCGCTGCGGGTCGCCGAGCGGCGCGTGCTCGAGCTGCTCGACCGCTTCGGCCGCGACTTCGTCGAGCAGGCCTCGGACGAGCTCATGGACTACTCCGAGCGCTGGATGCGCGCGGAGATCGAGGCCATCCCGGACGGCGTCTACGAGTTCACCGAGCACATGGAGGACGACGGCGTCGTCGACGCGCCGGTGCGCTTCCACGTCACCGTGACCGTGAAGGGCGACGAGCTGATCGTCGACTGGACCGGCACGGATCCGCAGGTGCGCGGGCCCATCAACGCGACCTATGGCGTGACCGCCGGCGCCACCTACAACGCCGTGTTCCACCTGACCGACCACAACATCCCGAAGAACTCGGGCGCCTACCGGCCGATCCGGATCATCGCCCCGCCCGGCTCGGCCGTGAACGTCGTGTACCCGGGCCCGTCGGTCGGCGGCAACACCGAGACGCACCCGAAGCTGGCCGACATGGTCATCGCCGCCCTCGCGCCCGCGCTGCCCGACCGCGTCGCCGCCGCGGAGGGCGGGACGGCCTGCAACTTCCTCTTCGGCGGGGTGCACCCGAAGACCGGCGACTACTACGCGAACTACCACCTCGAGGGCGGTGGCTGGGGCGCCAAGTCCTACGACGACGGCAACGACGCGATCATCGTCAAGAACGGCAACTGCCGGAACACGCCGGTGGAGATCTTCGAGACGCGCTATCCGCTGCGCGTGGTCGAGTACTCGCTGATCGAGGGCTCCGGCGGCGCCGGCCGCATGCGCGGCGGGCTCGGGACGCGCCGGATCCTGCGCGTCCAGGAGGGCGCGGAGGTGACCTGCAACGCGCTCTTCGACCGCACCAAGGAGGGCTTCGAGGCCTTCGGGCTCGACGGCGGCGGCACGGGCGGCCGGGGCGCGATCCTCGTCAAGCGCAAGGGCGACGGCGAGTTCCGCACCTTCAAGGAGGTCTTCGGCACCGTCTCCCCCTCGAAGTTCACGAACATCGTGCTGACGGGCGGCGACGAGGTGCGGATCGACTCGCCGGGCGGCGGCGGCTACGGCGATGCTCGCGAGCGCGAGCGCGAGCGCGTCGAGCGCGACGTGTTCGAGGGCTTCATCACGCCCGCGCAGGCAAGCTCCGTCTACGGCTGGGAGGAAACCGCATGACGCTGCACGCCCCGCAGTTGATCACCGCTGCGCGCATGTTCTACGCCGTTTGGCTGCCCGCCGACCCCGCGGCGGCCGCGGCGCTCGTGCCCGACGGCCTGACCGCGCGCGAAGGCGCCCCCGTGTTCATGAACCAGTACGTCGTTGACGACGCCGCTCAGACGTCGGGCGCCGCCCACCCCGAGGGCTTCGGCGCGTACTCGCTGACGTATCTGGGCGTCGAGCTCGCCGGCCTCGACACCGAGGACGGGACCCCGGGTCGCTGGTGGACGCACTACCTCGACTCCTCGCCTGCGATGATCGAATACGCGCTCGCGCACGGCGTTCCCGCGACCTCCGGCCGCACCGTGCTCGAGCTCTCGAGCGGTCGCTTCTCCGCCACGACGTGGGGCGAGGGCGGCCAGGAGCTGATCCGCACGACGGCGCACGTCGAGATCGGGACGGCTCGACGCGGCACCGGCCAGTTGCGCTACATCACGAGGGTCGGCGGAGGACTCGTGAGCGGGCGGTATCCCTTCGTCATGGACTCAGCCGAGACGTTCGCGGTCGAGTCGGTCGAATTCCTGGACCCGACGCACCCCGTCTACGCGCTGCGCCCGGCCGAGCCGCTCATCGTCACGTTCGGCTTCTACTCGCCCGCCATCTCGTTCTGCTACCCCGGCGGCGAGGGGCCTCTCGGCAGCGAGGCCGGCAGCTGATGGGGGTCTGGCGAGAGCAGCATCCCGCCGTCTGGGAGACCGTGGTGACCCCGTGCGACTGCTGCGGCCAGGTGGTCGCGAAGCGCCTCTGGATCGTGGAGATCGCCGATCGCGAGCAGCGCTTCTGCTCGCCGGAGTGCGAGGAGCTGTTCCGCGAGTACGTGCTCCCGCGCCGCGCCGCCGCCAGCTGAACAAGTGAAAGGACGGACCCTCATGGCCGGCTGGATCCTGCCCGCGCTCGGGTATGTCGTGCTCGTCGGCATCGCCGGGATCACGACGAAGGTCGCCCTGCGCACGATCGCCTGGCAGCAGGTCGTGTACTGGGTGCCGGTCGCCTACGTCGTGCTCTCGGCGATCCTCCTGCTCGTCTTCGGGAAGCCGATGGTGCTTGGTGCCGGGGGCGGCTGGGCGATCCTGACCGCATTCGCGGCAGCCGGAGGGCTGATCTGCTTCTTCTATGCGCTCTCGAAGGGCGACGCCTCGGTCGTCGTGCCCATGACGTCGGCCTACCCCGTCGTCGCGCTGGCCGGGAGCGCGATCTTCCTCTCGGAGAGCATCACCGTGCCGAAGGTGATCGGCACCGTGCTGGTGATCGCCGGCGTGGTCGTGATAAGCACCTGACCGACGTCAGGCGTCGGCGAGGATGCCCAGCTCGAGCTCGGCTGACGGCTGCGTGGGGGAGCGCTTCCAGGTCACGGGCACGCGCGCCGACGCGTCGACGCGCAGCTCGAAGATGTCGGGGCGGTTGTAGTGGCCGACGACGTCGAGCGACTGCTGCTCCTCCGCGATCCGGCCCGCGAGCAGGCGGCACACGTCGACGTAGCCCTCGTAGGAGACGACCATCGACATCTGGTGCAGGAAGCGGTCGACCTGCGCGTGCACCGCCGCGACGACCTTCTCGGGCCCGTGCCCGAGGTTCTGGCAGCCGATGCCGCCGACGAAGTCGAGGAACTCGCGTCCGTTCAGGTCCTCGATGACGGCGCCGTGCGCGCCTCCCACTACGAGCTTCGGATTGCCCGCGCGAGCCACGTAGCGCTCGCGCGCCTCGATCAGCTGCTCCGCGACCGATTGCTCTTGCAAAGCCATGCTCGTCCCCTCTCGGGGAGCGATTGTCCGTAGTATCGCTGCGTCGCCGCGACGGCGGATTGCGAACCGTGTAGCGCTTCTGAGGGGGCTTCATGCGCACGATCGACATCAACTCGGACCTCGGCGAGAGCTTCGGCAACTGGCGGATGGGCAACGACGAGGCTGTGATCCCCGCGATCACGTCTGCCAACGTGGCCTGCGGCTTCCACGCCAGCGACCCCGTGACGATGATCCGCACGGTCGCGCTCTGCAAGCAGAGCGGCGTCGAGGTCGGCTCGCATCCGGGGCTGCCCGACCTGCTC
>JALYLC010000323.1 GCA_030774435.1 Actinomycetota bacterium | reverse complement strand
CAGATGCTCCAGCTCTCGCTCGACGGCCGCCGGCTCTACGTCAGCAACTCGCTCTACTCGACCTGGGACAACCAGTTCTACCCAGGCCTGCGATCGTGGCTCCTGCGGGTCAACTGCGGCCCAGACGGCGGGATGGAGATCGACCGCGACTTCTTCGTCGACCTGCACGACCGCCCCAGCGGACCCGCACGCGCGCACGAGGTACGCCTCCAAAACGGCGACTGCACCACCGAGATCTTCCAATGATCGTCGCCCACATCATGGGGATCCCGGTCGAGGAGAGCGTGCTGCAGCTCGTTCCGGCCGGTGCGGCGACGGTGACGGCCGTCTGGATGGCCGGTCGGACGAGCCTCCGCCAGTTGCGACGCCGGCGACCGGCCTGGCGCGGGCGGCCGAAGGCCCCGAAGTGAGATGGCGAGACCGCCGGGCCTGGGCGCAGACCGTTCTAGGAGACCCCGAGCTCGGCGGCCGCCCGCGCCCGCGCGGTCTTGGTGCGACCCCCGGCGGGAAGTACGACCTTGCGCAGGCGCACGTGCGTGGGGGTGACCTCGACGGCCTCGTCCTCGCGGATGAACTCCAGCGCCTGCTCGAGCGAGAGGTGGCGCGGCGGCGCGAGCCGGACGAGCTCCTCGGCGTGGGCCGAGCGCATGTTGCTGGCCTTCTTCTCCTTGGCCACGTTGACGTCGAGATCCTCGGGACGGGCGTTGACGCCGATGACCATGCCCTCGTAGACGTCGACCGCGGGCCCGATGAACAACTCGCCGCGCTCCTGCAGGCTCATCAGCGCGTGCGAGGTCGAGACGCCGCGGCGGTCGGCCACGAGGCTGCCGTTCGGGCGCGTCTTGAGATCGCCGAACCAGGGCGCGAAGCCCTCGAAGACGTGGTGGAGGATGCCCGTTCCGCGCGTCTCGGTGATGAACTCGGTGCGGAACCCGATCAGCCCGCGGGCGGGCACGAGGTAGTCCAGGCGGACCCAGCCCGTGCCGTGGTTGACCATCTGCTCCATCTTGCCCTTGCGCAGCGCGAGCAGGCCGATGACGACGCCCGAGTAGGCCTCGGGCACGTCGATCGCGAGTCGCTCGACCGGCTCGCTGAGCACGCCGTCGACGCGGCGGGTCACGACCTGCGGCTTGCCGATCGTGAGCTCGAAGCCCTCGCGCCGCATCTGCTCGACCAGCACTGCGAGCTGCAGCTCGCCGCGGCCCTGCACCTCCCAGGCGTCGGGCCGGTCGCCGTCGAGCACGCGCAGCGAGACATTGCCGACGAGTTCCTGGTCGAGGCGACTGCGTACCTGGCGCGCGGTCAGCAGCTTGCCGTCGAGGCCTGCGAGCGGCGAGGTGTTGATGCCGATCATCATCGACAGGCTCGGCTCGTCGACGCTGATCACGGGCAGCGGGCGCGGGTCGTCCGGGTCGGTCAGCGTCTCGCCGATGGCGACGTCCTCGATGCCGGCGATCGCGATGATCTCGCCCGGGCCGGCCTCGTCGGCGGGCACCCGGGTGAGCTCCTCGGTCACGGTCAGGTCGGTGATCCTCACGCGCTCGGTGGTGCCGTCGACGCGGCAGCGCAGCACGCTGTCGCCGCGCTTGAGCACGCCGTTGCGGATGCGGCAGAGCGCGAGACGGCCGAGGTACGGCGAGGCGTCGAGGTTGGTCACGAGCGCCTGCAGGGGGTGGCCCACCTCGTAGGAGGGCGGCGGAACGGTGCGGAAGAGCGTCTCGAACAGCGGCTCGAGATCCTCGCCCGGGAAGTCCGGATCGAGCGTCGCCTGTCCGGCGCGGGCGTTCGTGTAGACGATCGGGAACTCGATCTGCTTCTCGTCGGCGTCGAGGTCGAGGAACAGCGCGTAGACCTCGTTGACGACCTCCGCGATGCGCGCGTCGGGCCGGTCGATCTTGTTGACGACGAGGATCACGTGCAGCTGCAGCTCGAGCGCCTTGCGCAGCACGAAGCGCGTCTGGGGCAGCGGGCCCTCGCTTGCGTCGACCAGCAGCAGGACGCCGTCGACCATCGTCAGCCCGCGCTCGACCTCGCCGCCGAAGTCGGCGTGCCCGGGCGTGTCGATGATGTTGATCTTCGTCCCGCCATGGCGCACGGCCGTGTTCTTGGCCAGGATCGTGATGCCCTTCTCGCGCTCGAGATCGCCCGAGTCGAGCACACGATCCTGCACCGACTCGTTCTCGCGGAAGGCCCCGGACTGCCACAGCATCGCGTCGACCAGCGTCGTCTTGCCGTGGTCGACGTGGGCGATGATCGCCACGTTACGGATGTCTGCGCGTTCAGCCACAACCCGCAGTGTCGGCGACCTGCCCCCTGAGGGCGGCAGGAAGGTCAGGCCGGAGCGTGCGGGACCGACCTGCGCGCCGTCATCAGAACGGCTGCGCGGGAGAACTGGAACGTCCCTCCATGGCTCTCGATGAGCTGCCGGTTTTCATTCTCGAACGCCTGCCGGCGAGCGGGCTCGACCATGAACCACAGCGAGGTCGTGCGCAGGTGAGCGAGCAGCTCGTCTGGGGTTTGCTCGCCCTGCGACACGACGGTCGCGAGCCGGACCTCGTCGAAGAGCGTCGCCGCCTCGGGCACTGCCATGGCGTGCATTCCCTCGCCCATGATCCAGTCCCAGAGCTCGGACGCGTTCCCGGCTCGCTCGCTCGCTCCCGCGATCAGGAACTCGTGCGTGCGCGGGTGCGACCAGTCGCGCGCGATCGCGGGCGCGTAGGCGCGCACGACGTCGAGGAACTGGTGCTCGAGCGCCGTCGAGCGCTCGTCGTGGATGTCGATGTACGTGAGCAGCGCCAGCAGGCCACCCGGCTTGAGCAGCGAGGCGGCCTTGGCCCAACCGACCCTGGGATCGACCCAGTGGAAGGCCGTCGCCGAGAAGACCGCGTCGTAGGCGTCCTCGGGCAGGTCGGCATCCTCGAAGCGCCCGACCTCGAACTGCACCGCGCCCTCTTGCCCGATGCGTTTGCGCGCGGCGGCGACGAGATTGGCGCCGGGCTCGACGGCGCGAACGCGGAGGTCGCGCGCGACCAGCAGCTCGGTCAGCTTGCCCGTTCCGCAGCCGATCTCGAGCACCGCCGAGCCGCCGTCGAGGGCGCCGGCCTCGCACGCGGCCTGGACGATTTCGCCCGGGTAACTCGGGCGCACCGCGTCGTAGGCGGCCGCGACGTCGTCGAAGACACTGCCGAACTCCCTCAGCGGTCGCTCCTGCGCGCGCTCCACCTCAGCAGAAGACCGCGATCGTGAAGCTCGTCGCGACGGCAGTGCCATTCGCGCGGTTGGTCTGCACGCTGACCGAGGTCTGGCTGGGGTAGCCCGCGGCGAGGTCGACTCCGGTATTGCTCATGGCGACGAACGCGGCGCCTTCGATGCCGGTCGTGGAAAGACCAGCCCCCGTGAAGTTGGGGATCGATGCCTGGGTCGCCACGGCGGCGCAGTGCGTGATGTCCTGGGCGAAGTTGACGAGGTAGCTGCCCGTGCCGTTGGCGCGAGCGGTGACGCCCGTGCTCGAGGCGTTCACGCTGCCGTCGCCCTTGATCTGCGCCCACAGATCGGTGGCGTTCACGCCGTCCTGGCCATCCTGGCCGTCCTGGCCATCCTGGCCGTCGGCTCCGTCCTGGCCGTCCTGGCCGGGCGGCCCCTTGGCACCGCGCAGGGCCTTGCGCGCGCTCTTGCTCAGCGACTCCAGTGAGATCGATCCGGGCTTGACCTGCTTGGACGACGTGATCGTGTAGCCCGACGCGGCGACCGACGTTCCAATGGTCGCCATGACAAGTGCCGCCGACGCCAGCACGAGCGCCGCAGATGGCTTGCGCATACGTCTCTCCCTGAGGCTCGGAGCGCGCACCGACGCTCGCGATCGGTGCGTCGCGCCATAACTCTAGGGGCATGCGGGAGCTCAGAAGCTTCGGAGCGCGCACCGCCGCCGCTGGATCGGCGCGTCGCAGCGCCGACTCTACGAAGGGCCCCGGCGGTCGCTATCCCCCGGTCGCGTCAACCGCGTCAGTCGTGCAGCCCCAGCCGGAGTCCCACGATCCAGTCGTAGGTGCCCTCGACGTGGCGTTCCATGGCGCTGCGCGCCGCGCCGGCCTCGCCTGCGACGACGGCCGTGACGATCGGGTCGTGACCGGCCTGCGACAGGGCGCGCGCGAGGCGGGGCCCGGGAACGACGCGCAGCATCTCCGCAATCTCGACCTGGATCTGCGTCTCGGCCGCGATCAGCCTGCGCGAGCGTGCGGCCTCGGCGATTGCGATGTGGAATCGCGCGTCGGCGAGCCGGAACGCGCCGAACTCGCCGACTGCCCCCTCGGCCGCGGCGGCTGCACCCGCCACCGCTCGGCGCTCGGATTGCGTGGCGCGCTCGGCCGCGAGTGCCGCGGCCTCGCCGGAGATGGCGCGGCGCCAGTCGGTCAACTCGCGCAACTCGCTGCGCGTGGGCGGCTCGCGCGCGAGCAGGAGTGCTGCGGGCGGGTCGTCGCGCACGAAGGAGCCGCCGCTGCGGCCGCGACGCGTCTCGACGAAGCCCGCGTCGCGCAGGATCTGCAGCGCCTGGCGCAGCGTCATCGGCGCGACACCGAGCTGCGCCGCGAGCTCGAGCTCGGTCGGCAGGCGCTCGCCGGGCGCGAGCACGCCCGCGCCGATTGCCTCGCCGAGGCGTCGCACGATCTGCTCGACGGCGCCCTCTGCCTGTAGCGGTGCGAGCGCGAGATCGCGAGCGGTGACGGTCCTGCTCACTTGAACACCATTACATCTAGATGATAGAACTTTATTCATGACGCAGACCGACCCGACCGCCGAGCAGATCCGGCAGTACGAGCGAGACGGTTTCCTGATCGTCGAGCGCTGGCTCTCCGACGACGAGGTCGATCGCACGCGCGAGCGCTTCCACGCCTGCTTCGAGCACGAGTGGGAGACCGGGCTGGCGCCGGACGAGGTCAACTACACGCCGGGCGTCACGCCGCCCGACCGCACCCGGCAGCTCTGCAACGTCTGGAAGGCCGATCGCTGGCTCGCCCACATCACGCTGGCCGAGCGCAACGCCCGCTTCGCGGCCAAGCTCGCCGGCGAGCCGGGCATGCGGCTGCTGCAGGACAACATGATCTGGAAGCCGCCCTCCGGCAAGGCGCTGCTTGCCCATCAGGACGCGGCCTACGTGCCCTACCTCGAGCCGCCGAACATGACGTCCTGCTGGATGGCGCTCGACGAGACGGCGGCCGACACCGGCACGATCTACTACGCGCCGGGCTCGCACACCTGGGGCGCGCTGCCGACGGGCGACACGTTCCATGCGCCGGAGGACTGGCTCGGCTGGATGCGCGAGGTGCAGCCGGCCGGCGTCGAGGTGGAGATGGTGCCGATCGAAGTGCCGCCGGGCGGTGCCGCGTTCCACCACGGCCTCTGCTTCCACGGCTCGCCGCCCAACGAGCGGCCCGATGCCGATCGCCGGGCGATCATCAGCCACATGGTCACGACGGACACGACCTGGCACCCGACGCTGCGCCACCCGCTCTATTCACGCTACATGCGCCCGGACGAGCTAGAGCTCGACGAGGTCTACTTCCCGATCATGTGGCGCGAGGATGGGTATCGCACGCCCTACATCGAAAGCCACTTCGCAACGGCGGCGTGACCGCCCTCGTCACACCGGGCGCGCTGACGCTCTGCTGCTCGGACATGGCGGCGCCCCCGCTGTTCTGGACCGAGGCCGACGGAGCCCGTCACGGCTACGAACCCGACGCCGCTCAGGCAGTGGCCGAGTCGCTGGAGCTCGAGCCGGTCTGGATCTTCCGCCAGTGGGCGGACTTCGCCCGTGCGCTGGCCGACGGCGAGTGCGACGGCATCTGGTGCGGATCGGCGATCACGCCGGAGCGCGAGCGCCGCTTCCTCTACACCCGGCCCTACGCCGTCTTCGACGAGTCGGTCGTCGTGCGCGCCGGAGACGCGGTCGCGGCGGCCTCGGACCTCCGCGGGCGCCGTGTGGGCGCCATTGCGGGCAGCACCAACATGGCCCTGGCGAAGACGTTCGAGGGCGCCCACTGCGTGCCGTTCGACGGCGTCACCGACGACGTCTTCGGCGACATGCTGCGCGCACTGCAGATCGACGAGCTCGACGCCGTCGTCGATGACGACGTCGCATTCCTCGGCATCGAGCGCACCTACCCCGATCTCCGCGTGGCCTTCACCGTGGCGACGCGCAACTCCTGGGGCTGCGCGCTGCGTCTCGAAAACGAGGAGCTGAAGAGCCAGCTCGACGACGCCATCGCCCGGGCGGATCTCCCCGCCGTCTGGCACCACTGGCTGCCCACGCTCGCCTACCCGCTCTGAGACGCCAGCCGGGGTCGCTCTGAGACGCCAGCCGGGGTCTGGCTCCGCCAGGTGGGGTCTGACCCCAGGTGGCGGAGCCTGACCCCAGGGTGGCGGTTTGGCGTGGTTAGGCCGTTTGCGGCGTCAGGGTGCCTCCAGGTGCTGCGTTCGCGCTCGGCCCGTTTGCGCGGTGCAGCCGGCTCGTTTCCCGCATGGCTAAACGGTTCTCGGGCCGTTCCGACAGGTCGGTGCCAGGTTCCGCCAGGTGGGGTCAGGCCCCGTCAGGCGGGGTCAGACCCCAGGTGGCGGGCCCCGTCAGGCGGGGTCAGACCCCAGGTGGCGTGGGGCTGCGCGCTGCGCCTCGGGGACGAGGAGCTGAAGAGCCAGCGCTCGACGACGCCATCGCCCCGGCGGACCTCCCGGCGGTGCGGCGCCCCGGCTGCCCACGCTCGCTTACCCGCTCTGAGGCTTCAGGGCGTGCCGCCGAAGTCGACATTCTTCGTCTCGACCGTCCCGGCGCTTCGCCCCGGCGCGGTCTCGTAGGTCCAGTACAGGTTCGTGTGCGCGATGACCTGGTCCGGTGCCGGCGCCCCCCATGCCGTCGAGTCTTCCGTCGTGTGGGCGTCGCTGACGAGGGTCGCGTCGTACCCCCTGGCGAACGCGCCGTGGAGCGTCGAGCGGACGCACGCATCGGTCTGTGCACCGACGACGACGAGTCGCCCGACGCCGAGGCCCGACAGCACCGTCTCGAGCGCGGTGTCCTCGAAGGAGTCGCCGTAGTGCTTCTCGACGAGCGGCTCGGCGTCGCCCGGAGTCAGCTCGGGGACGATCCGCCAGTCGTCGCTCCCCCTGGCGAGCTGCTCGTCGGAGTGCTGGACCCAGACGACAGGCACGCGTTCTCGCCGCGCCTTTTCGACAAGGCTGCCGACGTTCGCGACGACCGCCTCGCGCTCGTGAGCCCCCTCGACGACGCCGTTTTGCACGTCGACGACGAGGAGTGCGGTGTTCGGCCGGTTCTCGAGTGTGGTCATGGTCCTCCCTTCAGGCTGGGCTCGTATGGCGAGCCGACTGTCACCAACATCCTGGTCGGGCACTGACTCGCATGCAAGTCAGACGCGCGCGCGGGCGCGCTCACAGCTCACTGTCGAAATACTCGAGCCGCGGGCTGCGGCGCACGATCAGGCGCGTGGAGCGGATCAGGACCTTGTCGGAGTCCGGGAACTCCGCCACGTCCGAGGTCACCTTGTTGCTGATCGCGAGGTACGCGAACGGGACGTCGCTGTCGTTGATGAACTGGTGCGCGATGCCGGTGCCCGCGGGAAAGGCTACGACGTCGCCGGCCCCGAGCTCGATCAGCTCCTCGGCGCCCTCGCCGTCGCCCTGACGCAGGAGCCCGCGCCCTTCGAGAACGTAGAACGCCTCTTCCTCGCCGTGGTGGAAGTGGAACGGGTACGAACGCGAGCCGGGCGCGACGAACGTGACGCTGTAGCCGAGGTCGCGGGCGCCGACGACCTCGGCGATCTCCCGCCCGCTCACCTGGTAGCGCCCGCTCGGCTCGGAGTAGTCCTCCTGCGGCACGTCGCGCGCATTGACGACGTTGTTGAAGCGGCTGCGCACGGTGTGCCTCCTCAGTCGGTGTCGGATCCGGCGGCCTGCAGCGCGGTCCGCACGGCCAGCGCGGCCTCCTGACCGCTGGAGATCGCGGTATCGGTGTAGACGCCGCCCAGGTAGTCCCCGGCCAGATGGATGCGCCCGAGCGGCCGCTCCAGTGCCGGCTGGAGCGCGGAGCGGCCGGGCGCCGCGTAGGGCAGCATGCGCGGCAGCTTGAGCAGGATCGTCTCGGAGACGAGGCCCCGGGCATCGGGATAGATCGCATAGAGGTCGTCGAGGAAGGCCTGCTCCACGACGCTGTCGGGCTGCCCGAACATCTCCAGCGCCGCGTGGCCGGCGCGATAGACCATGAGGCTGCCGCCGGGCACGCGCTCGGCACTCCGCGGGCGCAGCACGTTGACGGTGTTGAAGAGCATGTTGAAGGCGCGCTTGGGCGTGGCCAGGGCGTACAGGTCGTCCCAGGGCATCGGCCGCGTCTCGTTCGTCAGCATCGCCATCACGACCGTCGGCCCGTACGGGATCGACGTGAGCGCGGAATGCGTGTCGCCGGGCAGGTCGCGGATCAGGCGCGCGGCGTCGTAGGCCTTGGTGGCGACGATGGCGTGGCGCGCACGCAGCTCGCGTTCGACGCCCCCGCTGCGGTAGCGCACGCGCACGACGCCGTCCTCCTCGGCGACCTCCTGCACGTCGGCGTCCGTGACGGTCCGCCCGGGCAGCTCCGCCGCGATGCCGTCGATCAGCGCTCCGGCGCCACCGACGATGTTGCGGGAGAGGCCGGACCCCGAGCTCCAGACGAGCGCGAAGTAGCCGGTGCCCGCGCCCGCCGTGATCTCCTCCGGCTCGGCGGTGGAACGCGTCACGGTCGCGCGGAACATCAGGTCGGCATCGCCCGGCAGCTCACCGAGCCAATCGGAGAACGTGCGGTCGTCTCCGTGTGCGAGCAAGCGCCTGCGCGTCTCGGCCGGCGATTCGCCGGGGCGTGGCCTGGCCACGCGCTCGTAGCGGG
>JALYLC010000322.1 GCA_030774435.1 Actinomycetota bacterium | reverse complement strand
GCGCCGCCTCGATCGCCGCGCCCTCCACGCGACCGCTCGCGCCGTCCACCCCGCTCGGCACGTCCAGTGCGACGATCGGGGCGGCGAGCGCGTTGGCGCGGGCGGCCAGCGCCTCGGCCGCGCCCTCGAGCCGGCCGCGGAAGCCACTGCCGAACAGCGCGTCGACGATCACGTCGGCATCCTCCGGCGCCCGTTCCGCGACGCCGAACGCCAGAGCCGCGGCGCGCATCGTGCGGGAGTCATCCGTCGAGCTCTCGGCCGCCGCATCGAGGCAGACGCCGGCCTCGAGACCGGCAACGTGCAGGTGGCGCGCCACGACGAAGCCGTCGCCGCCGTTGTTGCCCGGTCCGCACAGCACGCTCACGCGGACGCGGTCGCCGTAGCGCTCGCGCACCGCTCGGGCCGCCTCGGCGCCGGCGCATTCCATCAGCGCGATCCCCGGCAGACCGAGCTCGTGAATGGCGCGCCTGTCGAGCTCGCGTACCTCTTCCGGGTGCCAGAGCCGTCGCATTCCCTCAGCCATGCTAACGATCCGCCTGCGACGTGCCGATGCCACCCTGGATGCGATTTCGCCGACCTCGACCGGCGCCAGAGTTTGCCCCGGGCCCACCCGTGCTGGAAACGCTGCTGCGAACGGCCGAAGCCGCTGCGCGGGCGAGCACGATCGACGAGCTCGCGGATGCCGTGGTGGACGGGGTCGCCGACCTGCTCGGGGCATCGCGCTGCACGCTTCTGAAGGCAGCGCCCGAGTTGCTCATGCCGCTCGGGACGGCCGATCGCGGGCCGCTGCTGGATGCCGAGTTGCAAGTCGCCGGAGCCGTGATGCGCACACAGGAAGCGCGCTTCGTGACGCAGATCGCCCACCGGCTGGCCGGCCCGGGCGAGGACGCCGCGAGCGAGATCGAGGTCTCGACGCTGGCGCTGCCGCTGGTCGCGGGCACCGATCTCGTCGGGGTGCTCGTCGCCACCTGGGACGGCTGCGCCGTCGCGCCCTCCGAGGGCGAGACCGAGGCTGCGCGCGTCGTCGCGAGCATCGCGGGGCTGGCGATGGAGCGAACGCTGCTCGGCCAGCAGGCGGCGAAGCTGCACGAGGTCGATCCGCTCACCGGCACGGGCAGCCGCGACAGCCTGATCGCGCTGCTCGACGTGCTGCGCGAGCGCGGCACACTGCACTCGATCGTCATTCTCGACGTCGACAGCTTCCGCGAGTACAACCGCAAGCACGGTCGCGCGCACGCCGACCGGCTCCTGACCTCTCTGGCGGCGATGATCAGCCGCGAGTGCCGCGACGGCGATGCGCTCGTCCGTTCGGGCGCCGACGAGTTCGCGCTGGTGCTGCCCGGTTCGGCCATCAAAGCCGGCACGGCGACGGCGAGGCGCGTCGTCAGCGCGATCGCCGACTGGGGCCACGAGGACGGCGTGACCGTCTCGGCCGGCGTCGCCTGCATGGTCTCTCAGGGCGGATCCGACGTGCTCGCAAGTGCCATGGAGGCCCTGGCCGAGGCCAAGTCCGCCGGCACCGGCCGCATCGCGATCAGCTAGAGGACCGAGGGTCCTGGCGGATCACCCGCCCATGACGCTCGGGTACCCGGCGGGCCAGTAACCGAGTGAGGGTCCTGGCGGATACCCGCCCACAACTGTCGTACCCGCGCAGCGGCCGCTAGGCCACCGCGCGTGTACAGGTGGCACGGGGGCAGACCTCGGGTCACGCTTGGCGTGACACTCCACTGCAGGGAGGTCTGACCCCGGCGCTGCGGTTGGCACCCAAGGTATGGAGGGGCAGCTGTTTCCGGGCGCCGGTTCGAGCCCTGGGGAGGCTCCGCCGCGGGAGTGCAGCGCCGCAGGGCCGAGCGCCGCAGGGCGACAGGTACGTGCTTTGCAGATTTGGCGATGGGAAATCGTTGCCTCTCCTGGTGGTGGGTGCGAACGTTGGCGCCGGGGTCAGACCTCCTATGGACTTGCGGGGTCGTTCGTGCCGTGACCCGAGGTCTGCCCCCGTGATACCTGTGGCCGGGCGGTGGCCTAGCGGCCGTGACGCGGGTTCGAGAGTGTTGGGCGGGTATCCGCCAGGACCCTCACTCGGTTACTGGATCGCCGGGTCCTGCATCGCCGACTCGGCGGGCCCATCCACGAGCGCGACGGCTCCGGCAACGCCCTTCGAGTGCGTCATCGAGAGATCGGCCACGCGCAGGCCGCGCTTCTCGGCGAAGGCGAGCGTGCGGCCGGACAGCGTGACCGATGGCTTGGGGCGCCCGACGATCTCGATCTCCCGCCACGAGAAGTCGACGCCGCAGCCCAGCGCCTTGCCGCCGGCCTCCTTGCCTGCGAAGCGCGCGGCGTAGCTCTGCGCCGGATTCGCCTTCGAGTCGCAGTAGGCGCGCTCCGCCTCGGTGTAGACGCGCTCGCGGAAGCGGGGCCGCTGGAGCGCGCGCTCGATGCGTTCGATCTCGATCAAGTCCATGCCGACCAGCACGGAATCGATGCTAGTCGATCGATTCGGGCGCGAACGCTCGGCGCAGCAGGGTCTCGCGCTCGTTCAGCGACGGC
>JALYLC010000321.1 GCA_030774435.1 Actinomycetota bacterium | reverse complement strand
GCGCCAGGGCGCGCTCGCCGGCATCGTCACGGATGCCGTGGCGGCCGCCGGCGGGGTCGAAGCGGCCGCGGTGCGCCGGGCGGCGATGCTGGCCGGCGACCTGCCGGCAGTCGCGGAGAAGGCGTTGACCGAGGGTGCGGCCGGGCTCGCCGGCTTCGGGCTGCAGGTCGGCCGGCCCGTCCAGCCCATGCTCGCGAAGACCGCGCCGTCGCTCGAGGCCGCGCTGCAGCAGACCGCGCCGGCCGCGATCGAATGGAAGCTCGACGGCGTGCGCATCCAGGTGCACCGCGACGGCGACGACGTGGCCATCTTCACGCGCACGCTCGATCCCGTCACCGAGCGCATGCCCGAGATCGCCGAGGCGGTGCGCGCCCTCCCGCTGCGCGCGGTGATCCTCGACGGCGAGGCCATCGCGCTGCGGCCCGACGGACGGCCGCGGCCGTTCCAGGAGACGGCCAGCCGGGCCGCGAGCCGCGGAGATGTCGCCGCGCTGCGCGAGGCGGTGCCGCTCACGCCGTTCTTCTTCGACGCACTGCACCTCGACGGGCGCGACCTCCTCGACCTGCCCGCACACGAGCGACTGGCCGCGGTCGAGGCCGTGCTGCCCGCCGGCGCGTGGGTCCCGCGCGTCGTCTCGGGCGAGCTGAGCGCGGCGGAGACGTTCTTCGCCGACGCCCTCGCGCGCGGGCACGAGGGCGTCGTGGTGAAGTCCCTGGCCGCGCCCTACGAGGCCGGTCGCCGCGGCGCCGGCTGGCTCAAGGTCAAGCCCGTGCACACGCTCGACCTCGTGGTGCTGGCGGCGGAATGGGGGCACGGACGGCGACGGGGCTGGCTCTCCAACCTCCATCTGGGAGCGCGCGACAGCGAGAGCGACGGGTGGGTGATGCTCGGGAAGACGTTCAAGGGACTGACGGACGAGCTGCTCGAGTGGCAGACCGCGCGCCTGCTCGAGCTCGAGTCCCACCGCGACGCCTCGACGGTCTACGTCCACCCGCAACTCGTCGTCGAGATCGCCTTCGACGGCATCCAGACCAGCCCGCGCTACCCCGGCGGCGTGGCGCTGCGGTTCGCGCGCGTGCTGCGCTATCGCGACGACAAGCGGGCCGACGAGGCCGACACGATCGCGACCGTGCGCCTGCTGCACGCGGCCCGCTCCGGTGAGGGCGATTCCTGAGGTTCTCACCCCGCGGCCACCAGCAGCACGCCGAGCATCGTGATCACCGAGCCCGTCCCCTGTACGCGCGTGACGCGTTCGCCCAGGTGGATCCGCGCGAGCGCCACGGTCACGACGGGGAACAGCGAGCTGAGCACCGCGGTGATCGAGAGCAGCTGCAGCGTGGTCGAGACGGAGTAGGCGAGGTTCGCGAGCACGTCGAGCACGCCGATGCTCGCGATCACGGCGAGCCCGCGCCCGTCGACACGTGGCACGAACCCGCGCACGACGATGAAGGCGCCCACGGTCGACATCGACACCGCCCGCAGCACGAACGGCGCCCAGTACGGATCGACCGCGGAGGCGCGCGAGAAGAACACGAGCAGCGTGCCGAGGAGCACCGCGGCGATGACCCCGAAACCGATGCCGCGGCGGCCGCGCGCGTCGTCGTCGTCGTCGCTCCACGAAACGAGCATCACGCCGACCAGCGTGGCGGCGAGGCCCGCCAGTTGCAGCGCCGACGGCCGCTCTCCCCGAGCCAGGCCGTAGACGACCGGGATGCAAGCGCTCGACGCGAGCACCGGCGCGACGATCGAGACGGGCCCGTAGGACAGCGCCAGGTAGAACGTCACGATGCACAACGCGCCCATCACGCCGGCGACGGCGGCGGGCAGCATTGCCTGGGCGCCCGGCCAGCCCACGCCGCGCAGCACCACGATCGTCGCGATCACCACGAACCCCGCGGCCTGCGAGATCAGGACGACCGAGAGCACCTGCCGGGAGCGCGTCTGGAGGCCGCCCAGGTAGTCGGCGAACCCCCACATGAACGACGAGGAGAGCGCGAGCAGGACGCCGAGCATCGCGCCATGCTCACAGCCCGGCTACTGCTGTGCCGCCACCAGCCACTCGATCGCGTCGAGGAACGCGACGTAATAGGCCTCGGCGGCGGACTCGCCCTCCGGCTGTCCGTGGCGCTCGATCGCCGCGGCGAGGTGATCGCGGAAGGCGCTCCAGGGCAGGCCCAGCCGCTCCAGCACGACGACGCCCATGCCGAGCGCGCGGCCGTGCCAGACCTCGTCGAACACGAGCTCCCCGTTCAGGCGCGGAAGCGGCGCGTAGCCGCTGAGCGCGGCGTCGACCTGGGCGAGCGTCGTGCTCACGCCGACGCGCCGGACGGGGCGGCGACGCGCGCCACGCCGATCATCGCGTCGCGGGTGACGAGCGCCGCAAGCTCCTCCTCGCTCAGGCCCTCGGTGCCCTCGGGGCGCTCCGGCAGCACGAGGTAGCGCACCTCGGCGCTCGAATCCCACACGCGCAACTCGACGTCCACATCGAGGTCGAGCCCGAGCTCGCTGAGCACGCGGCGCGGCTCCGCCACGACGCGCGCGCGGTAGGAGTAGCTCTTGTACCAGGTGGGCGGCAGCCCGAGCACGGGCCACGGGTAGCAGGAGCAGAGCGTGCAGACGATCACGTTGTGCACGTCGGGCGTGTTCTCGACCACGACCATGTGCTCGCCCTCGACGCCCGCGAAGCCGAGCTCGGCGATGGCCGAGCTGCCGTCGTTGAGGAGCCGCGCGCGGTACTCGGGATCGACCCAGGCCCGCGCGATCACGCGGGCGCCGTTTTGCGGCCCGACGTCGTTCTCGTAATACTCGACGACCGCGTCGATCGCGTCGGTGGAGACGAGGCCGCGCTCGACGAGCAGCGCCTCCAACGCGCGAGCGCGCAGCTCCGCCTGCGAGGCCGGCCGCTCGTGGTGCCCTTGACCGTGGTCGTGCCCGTGGCCGTGGTCATGCCCGTGGTCGTGGTCGTGGTCGTGCATCAGTCGGGCTCCTCGAGGTAGGACTCCGAGAGATCGACGAGCACACGGAAGCCCGGCTCCTCGCCAGGCCCGAAGAGGTCGTCGGAGCGGAAGCGCACGGCATACAGCGCCTCGGGGGGACGCTCTTCGCCGAGCGCAACGGCATCGGGCAGTGCGGCGTCGCCGTGCACGCGCTCGATCACGCCGAAGGCGCCGCGGACGTAGCGGGGGCAGCGCGTGTGACCTGCGGGCCGCATGCGGCGCACGCGCACGCGCTGGCCCGGCCGGAATTGCGGCGCGGTGGCGGCAGCCATCGCGCTTCCGCTCCGCTGCACGGCGACGCAGCGCTCGGCGAGCTCGGGATCGCTCCGCGCAGGCCGGGCCCCGGCTTCGACACGCGCCATGCCGTCCTCGATGTCCTCAGGTGTCAAGGTCCCGGCTCGCTCGAGGCGGCGCTCGACGCCGTACAGCCAGCGCTCGTAATACG
>JALYLC010000320.1 GCA_030774435.1 Actinomycetota bacterium | reverse complement strand
GGCTCGACGCCGTCGCCGGCGCCGTCGTGGTCGACGTGCCGGAGCAGGCGACGGGCGTCGCCGCGCACCTCGCGGGCCGCGGTTTCGCGCCCGAGCGGCCGTTCGTGCGGCTCGCGCTCGGCCGCGACGCGATCGCCGGCACGCCCGAGCTCGTCCACGCCATCGCCGGTCCGGAGCTCGGCTGATGCACTGGCAGGAGATCCCCGCCGAGCCGCTCGCGACCTTCCGGGCAGGCACCGTGATCCCGGCTCAACCGCTCGCCCTTGACGCCGAGCGCCGGCTCGACGAGCGCCGCCAGCGCGCACTCACGCGCTACTACATCGATGCCGGTGCAGGTGGTCTCGCCGTCGGCGTCCATACCACGCAGTTCGCGATCCGCGACGTGGGGCTCTACCGCCCGGTGCTCGAGCTCGCGGCCGAGACGGCGCGCGCGTGGACGCCGCGCTCGCTGTTCCTCGTGGCCGGCGTCGCCGGGCAGAGCGCGCAGGCTGTCGCCGAGGCCCGGGTCGCGCGTGAGCTCGGCTACCACGCGGTGCTCGTGAGCCTCGCGGCCTTCCGCGACGCGAGCGAGGAGGCGATGCTCGCACACTGCCGCGCCCTGGCCGACGAGCTGCCCATGCTCGGCTTCTACCTGCAGCCCGCCGTCGGCGGCGTCGTGCTCTCGCGCGCGTTCTGGGAGCAGTTCGCGGCGATCGAGAACGTGATCGGGATCAAGGTCGCTCCGTTCGATCGCTACCGCACCCTTGACGTCCTCCACGGCGTGTCTGCGGCAGGCGCGCAGGAGCGGATCTCCCTCTACACCGGCAACGACGACCACATCGTGCTCGACCTGACGGTGCCGTTCCGCACGCCGGCGGGCGAGCTGCGCTTCGTCGGCGGCCTCCTCGGACACTGGTCGGTCTGGACGCGGACGGCCGTCGAGATCCTCGAGCGCTGCCGCATCGTGCGCGGCCACGACGCCGTCCCCGTCGACCTCCTGGCGCTCGACAGCGCCGTCACCGACTGCAACGCCGCGTTCTTCGACGTCGCGAATGCGTTCCACGGCGTGATCGCCGGGTGCCATGAGGTGCTGCGCCGGCAGGGGCTGCTCGAGGGCCGCTGGTGCCTCGACCCGGCGGAGGATCTGAGCCCCGGCCAGGCCGAGGAGATCGATCGCGTCTACCGGCAGTACCCGGAGCTTGCCGACGACGCGTTCGTCGCGGCGAACCTCGAGCGCTGGCTGGGACCGGCATGAGCGCGGCGCTGGACCGTGAGACGGTCGAGCGGCTGCTCCAGTTGCACGACGTCGGGCTCGTACGCTTCGAGACGCCCGACCTCAACGGCGTCTCGCGCGGCAAGAGCGTGACGGCCGACCACTTCTGGGATGTCGTCGAGAGCGGCCTCGCGCTCGTCAGCGACATCTTCTGCTGGGATCATCACTGCTGGCTCGCGACCGGCACGGGCTTCGGTGAGGACATGACGTTCGCCGACCTTGTGATGCGGCCGGATCTTGCGACGTTCCGAGTGCTGCCGCACGTCCCCGGCCAGGCCCGGGTGATCTGCGACATGGAGTACAGCGACGGCCGCCCCGTGGAGGCGAGCCCGCGCCGGGTCATGCAGCGCCAGGTCGAGCGCGCAGCGGAGCAGGGCCTGACGGCGCTGATGCAGGCCGAGTACGAGTTCTACCTGCTCGACGCCGAGACTCGCATGCCGCCGTTCGGCGGCACGGACATCACGACGACGCTCACGAACCAGCGGTTGCCGGTACTACCCGAGATGGCGCGCCACCTGCAGGCGTTCGGACTCCGCCCGCGCACGCTGAATCAGGAGTGGGGGCCGACCCAGTACGAGCTGACGTTCTCGCCGGTGAGGGGCCTCGCCGGCGGCGACGACAACTTCACGTACAAGACCTACGCGAAGGAGATCGCCGCGCAGCACGGCCTGCTCGCGACCTTCATGACGAAGCCGTTCATCGACGCGAGCGGCTCGAGCAGCCACCTGCACATGAGCCTCTTCGACGGCGCCCGCAACATCTTCTGGGACGAGGCGAAGGGGGAGTTGACGCCCGAGTTCTCCTGCGCGATCGGCGGTCTGCTCGAGCACGCGGCGGCACTGAACGCCTTCCTCGGGCCGACCGTCAACTGCGCCAAGCGCTACCGCAAGAACACCTACGCGCCGGCGAGCGTCACCTGGGGCTTCGAGAACCGGTCGGTAGCGATCCGCGTCAAGGCGGGGCGCGGCGACGCGACGCACGTCGAGGATCGCCTCGGCTCGGCGGCGTCGAACCCGTACCTGGCACTCTCGGGCATGCTCGTCGCGATGCTCGACGGCATCGCACGGCGCCTCGAGCCGCCGCCGCCGCTCCAGGTCAACGCGTACCACCTCGAGGAGCTCGTCCCGCTGCCGCGCACGCTCGAGGACTCGCTCGCGGCGTTCGAGGCCGACGAGCCGCTGCGGGGCGCGCTCGATCCCTCGTTCGTCCAGGCGTTCCTCGCCGTGAAGCGTCACGAGATCGAGAAGGCGCGCACGGCGAACTCCGGCTACGGCGGTGACGAGTGGCACGACCAGGTGACCGAGTGGGAGCTCGACCAGTTCCTGTTCCTGGCGTGAGCGGGTGCCGCCGGTGAGCCGCGCGCGGGCCGACGTCCTGATCATCGGAGCGGGTGCCGCCGGCGGCGTGGTCGGGCGCCGGCTCGCGGAGGCGGGGATGGACGTTCTCTGCCTGGAGCAGGGCGAGTGGCCCGATCGCGCCGACTACCCAGGGCCGAAGCCCGACTGGGAGCTCCAGGCGATGAAGCAGTGGGCGCCCGACCCGAACGTTCGCGCGGGCCCGGCCGACTACCCGATCGACGTCTCCGCGTCCGACATCGTGCCGCTGATGTACAGCGGCGTCGGCGGCTCGACGGTGCTCTACGCCGGCGACTGGCCCCGCATGACGCCGTCCGACTTCCGCGTCCAATCGCTCGACGGCGTCGCCGACGACTGGCCGCTCACCTACGAGGAGCTCGAGCCGTGCTACGACCGCATCGCCCGCCAGGTCGGTGTCGCGGGGCTTGCCGGCGACCCGGCCTACCCGGAGGGCGCCGATCTCCCGCTGCCCCCGCTGCCGCTCGGCCGCGGCGTGATGGATGTGGTGCGCGCACACGACCGGCTCGGCTGGCACTGGTGGCCCGCGCCCTGCGCGATCCTCTCGCTTCCGTACGAGGATCGCCACGCGTGCGCGCAGTGGGGCTCGTGCATGCAGGGGTGCCCGGAGGGCGCGAAGGCGTCGACCGACGTCACCCACTGGCCGCAGGCGATCGCGCGGGGGGCTCGCGTGCTCACGGGCGCGCGCGCGACCCGGCTCCTGCTGGGGAGGGACGGGCTCCTTACGGGTGCGGAGTACCTCGATGCAGAGGGTAGGACCGAGCGCGCGGAGGCGGACGTCGTGGTGCTCGCCGCGAACGCGATCGGCAGCGCGCGGCTGCTCCTCTTGTCCGCCGGCGGGGCCTTCCCGGACGGCCTCGCGAACACGAGCGGCCTCGTCGGCCGGCGTCTGATGATGCACCCGTTCGCGGTCGCGACGGGCGTCTTCGCGGAGCCGCTGGAGACGTGGCGGGGCAACGTCGGCTCACGCATCCACTCGCTGCAGTTCTACGAGAGCGACGAGCGCCGCGGCTTCGTCCGCGGCGCGAAGTGGAGCCTGGCGCCATCGACCGGCGGGCCGATGAACGCTGCGATGCCTGCGCGCACCGGCGCGGCCGTCTGGGGGCCCCAGCATCACGCGCGCGTGCGCGAGCGCTTCGGGCATTGCCTGAGCTGGGGCATCTTCGGCGAGGACCTCCCAGACGAGGACAATCGCGTCACGCTCGACCCGCTGCTCGCCGACGCGAGCGGCGTGCCCGCGCCACGCGTCACCTACAGGGCCTCGGAGAACTCGCGGCGGCTGCTCGACTTCCACGTCGAGCGGGCGAGCGAGTCGCTGCTCGAGGCCGGCGCGCGGAGCGTCGACTCGCTGACCCTCATGCGCAGCGCCGGTTGGCACCTGCTCGGCACGGCGCGCATGGGCACCGACCCGGCGACCTCGGTCGTCGACCCGTGGGGCAGGGCGCACGACGTCGACAACCTCTACGTCGTCGACGGCAGCGTCTTCGTCACCGCCGGCGGCGTCAATCCGACGAACTCCATCTGCGCACTCGCCCTGCGCTTCGCGGACAGGCTGGTCGAGCAGCGGGCGCACCAGAAGGTGCCCGCATGACTACCGACGCGCTCGCCCCGCGCGTGCGCGCGCGACTCGTGCGCATCGCCGACGGCCTGATCCCCGGCACGGAGGAGATGCCCGCGCCCGGCAGCCTCGACATCGGCGGCCGCCAGCTCGACCTTGCGCTCGCGTCGCGTCCCGACCTCGCGGAGGGTCTGCGCAGGGCGCTCGAAGCCGCCGGCGAACCCGACGACCCGATCGCCTGGGTGGAGCGGCTCGCGACCAGCGACCCCGAGGCCCACGAGGCGGTCGTCACTGTCGTCGTCGCCGGCTACTACCTGCATCCGGAGGTGCAGCAGCGCCTCGGCTACCCGGGACAGAGCGGCGAGGCCGTCCACATCGACACCTACCCGGACTTCATCTACGAGGGCCAGCTCGAGCGAGTGCTCGAACGGGGCGCGATCTACCGACCGACGCCGCCCGGCTGAGCTTCATCCGGGTCTCCCGTTGTGCGCGCTCGGTGGGTGCGAGCACTCCGGGAGACCCGGTGAATGATGTCTCGGGAACGACGTCTACGGATTCGGGTTGATGCGGGAGACGCTGCGCTCCGTCGCGCTCGCGACCCAGAGCGAGCCGTCGGCAACGCTCATCACGTGAGCTGCGGCATCGTCGGACGACGGCGCAGCGATCCGAGCCGGAGAGCCGATCGTCTTGCCGGTCGTCTCGTCGATGCGGGTGACCGTGCCGTCTGCCTGGCTGGAGACCCAGACCGAGCCTGCGACAGCGGCTATCCAGGTCGGGAGACTTCCGACGTGGATGCTGTGGCCGTCCTCCCGCATCGTCTGCGGGTCGATGCGACTGACGGTACCGCTGGCGCGGTTCGCTACCCACACCCAGCCGCCGGCGACGACCGCGCCGACCGGCCCGTCGCCGACCTTCACGGCGTCCACGCGGCCCGTCTTCGGATTGACGTGGATGAGCTCATGGCCATCGTGCACGAGGAGAAGGTCGATGTTGCCGTCGTCGACATTCGCATGCCGCCGACCTATGTGGACGAGGGCATTGTCGCGGCGGGTTTGATCCGGCAGCAATACCCGGATACCGGCGTGCTCGTCTTGTCACAGCACCTCGAGCCCGGCTACGCGATGCGCCTGCTCGAGCAAACTCGGTCCCGTATCGGCTACCTCCTCAAGGAGCGCGTAGGGCGCGTCGAGGAGCTGACCGATGCAATCCGCCGCACCGCCGCCGGCGAATGCGTCGTGGACAGGGCCGTGGTGGAGGAGTACGTCGCGCGTAAGCGGACCGAGAATCCGCTTGCCAGGCTCTCCCCACGCGAGCACGAGATTCTCAAGCTCATGGCAGAGGGCCGCTCCAACCAGGGTATCTGCGAAACGCTGTGGTTGAGTCCTAAGACGGTCGAGACGCATACCCACAATCTGTTTCTCAAGCTCGGCTTGAACGATGCGCCGCATGACAACCGCCGCGTCCTCGCCGTCCTCGCATACCTTCGTACGGCGTAGCCGGAGCTTCACGGTGCCAGACGCCGTCAGCAGCCTTGTGTGCGAGGCACTGGACGGCGAATCCTGACGCCGGGGTTCGCCGGGACGCGCCGCGATCGGAGACCTCGACGCGTTTTCCCGACCGCTAGACTCGCCCCTCTCGTGAGACGACTCGGCTTGATCGTCAATCCGCTGGCCGGCGTGGGCGGGCGGCTCGCCTTCAAAGGCTCGGATGATCGCGGCCTTGTCGATCAGGCCCTCAACGGGGGTGCGGCCCGGCCCGCTCCGGATCGCGCTCGCGCGGCGCTCGCTGCGCTGCCGCAGAAGGTCGAGGTGCTCGCCGCGGGCGGGGCGATGGGCGCCGATCTCGCGGGCACGGCGATCACCGAGGCCGTCGCCGAGTCGACGGCAGCCGATACGCGCGCGGCAGCGATCGCGCTGGCGGACGCCGGCGTCGACCTGTTGCTCTTCGCCGGCGGCGACGGAACCGCGGTGGACGTTCTCGCCGCCGTGGGCGATCGGCTGCCGGTGATAGGGATTCCCGCGGGCGTCAAGATGCACTCGGCCGTGTTCGGCGTCAACCCGCGGAGCGCCGGCGAGCTGGCCGCGGCGTTCGTCGCCGGCCGCGTCCGCGGCGATGCGCCTGGGGAGGTGATGGACATCGAGGAGTCCGATCTGCGCGCCGGTCTGATCTCGCCGCGTCTCCACGGCTTCCTGCGGGTGCCGGTCGCACCCGGGCTCGTACAGGGCGGTAAGGCGCGCAGCGCGCCGGCGGAGGCGGCGGCGCAGGCTGCGGTCGCCGCGCACGCCGTGGAGTTGCTCGACGGCGCCACCGCGCTGATCGGCCCCGGCACGACGACGCGGGCCGTGATGGCGGCGCTGGGCCTGCCGAAGTCGCTGCTCGGCGTGGACGTCGTACAGGGCGACCGCCTGCTCGCCGCGGATGCCGACGAGGAGACGCTGCTCGGCCTCGCCGGGCCGAACGCGATCGTCATCGTCACCCCGGTGGGCGGTCAGGGCTTCGTGCTCGGGCGCGGGAACCAGCAGATCTCGCCGGCGGTGCTGTGGACAATCGGCGTCGATCGGCTGCTGATCGTCGCGACCGAGGCGAAGCTCGCGGCGCTCGGCGGGCGGCCGCTACTGGTCGACACGGGCGACACGGAGCTCGACGCCGCGCTCGCCGGCTACCGGCGCGTCGTCACCGGCTACAGGCACGAAACGGTCTACCGCGTGACGGCGTGACCCGCCGTCCGCACTTCCCCAGATGAGGAGAGGCGAGTGAGTCTCGCACGCGCGCACCCGTACATCCCCAACTCCGCGCCGCGGATCCGGCAGGAGATGCTCGAGGCGATCGGCGCCGAGGGAACCGACGACCTCTACGCGGCCATCCCGGAGCGGCTGCGTCTCCGGCGGCTGCTCGAGATCGAGCCGGCGGTCGGCTCGGAGCTGGAGCTGCGCCGCCGGGTCGAGAGCATGCTCGACGGTAACGTCTCGGCTCGCGACCGCATCTCGTTCCTGGGCGGAGGCTGCTGGCCGCACCACGTGCCGGCCGTCGTCGACGAGATCATCGGGCGGAGCGAGTTCCTCACCGCGTACTACGGCGAGACCTACTCGGACCACGGCAAGCTGCAGGCGTTCTTCGAGTTCGCGAGCCTGGTCGGCGACCTCGTGGAATGCGACGTCGTCTCCCAGCCGACCTATGACTGGGGCTCGGCCGCGGCCAGCGCGATCCTGATGGCCGGCCGCTTGACCGGCAGGGCGCGAGCGCTCGTGCCCGCGCTGCTCTCGCCGGAGCGACGCTCGATCATCGCGGGCACCTGCGGCGCTCGGATGACCGTCCAGGACGTGCCGTGCGACGCTGCCTCCGGGGCGCTCGACCTCGCCGCGCTCGACGGCGCTCTGGGCGACGACGTGGCCTGCGTCTATCTCGAGAACCCCGCATTCCTGGGCACGCTCGAGCCAGACTCGGCGGCGATCGCCGAGCGCGCGCACGCGCGTGGCGCACTCGCCGTCGTCGGCGTCGACGCGACGTCGCTCGGCGTCCTCGAAGCCCCGCCGCACTACGGCGCCGATCTCGTCTGCGGGGAGCTGCAGGGCCTCGGCATCCACATGCACTACGGCGGCGGCACGATCGGCTTCATCGCCAGCGCCGACGACGAGCGGATCGTGGCCGAGTACCCGACGTTCCTCATCGGGGCGGGCCGCACCGTGGACGACGAATGGGGCTTCGGCGAGGTGCGCTGGGACCGCATGGCGTACGTGCAGCGCGGGGATGCGCGCGACTTCACCGGCACCACGCAATGCCTCTGGGCGATCGGCGTGGCCGTCCATCTCGCACTGCTGGGGCCGGACGGGATGCGCGAGCTCGGCACGACGATCATGCAGCGAAGCCAGTACGCCGCAAAGCGCCTCGGCGAGATTGCGGGCGTCCGCTCGCCCGCGCTCGCAGCGCCGTTCTTCAAGGAGTTCGTCATCGACCTCAACGGCACCGGCCGGACCGTCGCCGAGGTCAACCGCGCACTCGCCGGGGCAGGCATCCACGGCCCGCTCGACCTCTCGCGCACATTCGGGGCGCTCGGCCAGTCCGCGCTCATGTGCGTGACCGAAGTGCACACCCAGGCAGACATCGACCGGCTCGCGGACGCCCTCGCCGCGGCCGTCGCGTAGGAGCGGGCATGCAATCCACGACGCACCTCCGTGCCTTCCATCAAGCAGCCTGGAACGAGCCCCTCCTGCACGAGCAGACGAGTCCGGACGAGCGCGGCCTCGACGTGCCCGCGACAGAGCCGGGCGTGCTCGCCGCAGTCGGCGACGGCCTCTCGGCGATTCCGCCGGCGCTGCGCCGCGCGAGCCCGCCCGCGCTCCCGGAGTTGTCCCAGCCTGCAGTCCTGCGCCACTTCCTGCGGCTCTCGCAGGAGACGTTCGGCCAGGACATCGACATCCACCTCGGTCTCGGCACCTGCACGATGAAGTACAGCCCCAAGGTGAACGAGGCCCTGGTCCGCTCCCACAAGGTCACCCACATGCACCCGTGGCAGGATGACGCGACCGCACAGGGGATCCTCGAGGCCATCTATCGCCTGGAGCGGATCATCTGCGAGATCTCTGGGATGGACCGAGCGTCGTTCCAGCCCGGCGGTGGATCACAGGCGGTCTACGCGAACGCCCGGATGATCGCCGCCTGCCAGGCTGCGCGCGGACAGGGCGAGCGAGACGAGATCATCACGACCGTCTTCTCCCACCCCTGCGACGGCGCCGGACCGGCGACTGCGGGCTACAAGCTCGTCACGCTCTACCCGGGCCCGGACGGCCTGCCGCCGATCGAGGCACTCGAGGCTGCGCTGTCCGAGCGCACCGCCGGCCTGATGATCACGAATCCGGAAGACACGGGCATCTTCAACCCGCAGATCGATCGCATGGTCGAGCTCGTCCACGCGGCCGGCGGCATCTGCCACTACGACCAGGCGAACGCGAACGGCATCCTGGGCATCACGCGAGCCCGCGACGCGGGCTTCGACCTCTGCCAGTTCAATCTGCACAAGACATTCGCGTCTCCGCACTGCTCGATGGGAATGCCCGTCGGCGTCTCGGCGGTCTCGGCCGAGCTCGCTCCGTATCTGCCCAAGCCGACCGTCGAGTTCGACGGCGAGCGCTACACGCTGGACGACGATCGGCCGCACTCGATCGGCAAGGTCAGAGCATTCCACGGCGTGCCCGCCACCGTCGTGCGCTCGTACGCCTGGGTGCTCGCGCTGGGAGCAGCCGGACTGCGGGAGGTCGCGGAGATCGCGGTGCTCAACAACAACTACCTGGCGAAGCGCCTCGAGGGCATCCGCGGTCTCGAGGTCTCGTACGCCCAGGAGAACGGAGCCCGCCGCCTCGAGCAGATCCGCTACTCGTGGCGGCAACTGCACGAGGACACGGGTCTCACCACGCTCGACCTCGCTCGCCGCACGAACGACTTCGGCGTCGCCCAGTACTTCCCGAGTCACGAGCCGTGGGTCGTGCCCGAGCCGATGACGCTCGAACCGGCGGAGACGGTTTCCCGCGCCGATCTGGATACCTACGCCGAGATCATCCGCCAGGTCGCGCGAGAAGCCTACGAGGCGCCCGAGACGGTGCGGACCGGCCCCCATCGCTCGACGGTGCACTACCTCGACCCGGCGCCGATGGACGACCCGACGCGCTGGGCGGTGACCTGGCGCGCCTGGAATCGGAAGCACGGCGGAGCCTAGGCTGGTGAGCCCGTTCGACCTGCACACCCATGCGCCCCTCGGCTGGCTCCTTCCGGACTACCACGAGGGTGTCCGACCGGGGGCGCGTGTGAAGCTCGATTTCACCTTCGAGGAGCACTGGGAGACGCTGTCGCCTGAGGTCGACCGTATGGTCGTCCTCGACATCGCCCGCGGCGGCGAGAACCAGAACGACGCGATCGCGGCGTATGCGCAAGCACATCCGGGGCGGGTCGTCGGGTTCATGTCGGTCGACCCGATGCACCCGGGCGCGCTCGAGGAGATGGCGCGCGCTTATGAGCTCGGCCTCCGCGGGCTCAAGCTGGCGCCGATCTACCAGGGGTTCCATCCCCTCGACGGCCGAGCCTTCGGCGTCTACGCGAAGGCCGCTGAGCTTCGCCTGCCGATCCTGATCCATCAGGGCACGACGTTTCCCCGACTGGCGCCGCTGAAGGTCGCCAACCCGCTCCTGCTCGAGGACGTCGCGCTCGCCTTCCCTCAGCTGCCGATCGTGATCGCGCACATGGGGCATCCGTGGATGGCGGAGACGATCGTGCTGATTCGCAAGCACCCGAACCTCTATGCGGACATCTCGGCGTTGCACTACCGCCCCTGGCAGTTCTACAACGGCCTGATCCTGGCGCTCGAGTACGGGGTGGAGGACAAGCTCCTGTTCGGCAGCGACTGGCCGTTCGCGACGCCCGCAGAGACCGCGGCAGGGCTCAGAAGCATCAATCGCTTCACGCAGGGGACTGCGCTTCCGCGCGTGCCGGACGACGTCATCGAGCAGATCATCGGCCGGGACAGCCTCGCGCTGCTCGGCCTTACCTGAGCAGGAGGGGAACATGGCGAGGTACGGCGTCGGAATCATCGGAGCCGGATGGGTCGCGGGCGAGTACGTCAAGATCTTCGCCAATCATCCACGGACGGAGCTCGTCGGCGTCTACAACCGGACGCCGGGGAAGGCAACGGCTCTCCTCGCTTCGCACGGGGTCGAGGCCCGCGAGTACGCATCCCTCGACGAGCTCTACGACGACGAGCGGATCCAGATCATCGCCTCGTGCACGCACCCGGACACGCGGCGAGAGCATTGCGTGCGGGCTGCGCAGACCGGGAGGCACATCGTCATCGAGAAGCCGGTCGGGGTGACGCTCGACGACTCGCTCGCGATTCGCGACGCCGTGGCGCGGGCGGGAGTCAAGACGGTCACCAGCTTCGTGCTTCGCTGGAACCCGCAGTTCGTGACGGTCAAGCAGTTGATCGCCGATGGCGTCCGCGGTGATCTCGTCTACGGGGAGGCCGACTACTGGCATCCGCTGAGGGACGTCTACCCCGGGTACCGATCGTTCGTCTCGAAGGCCCAGGGAGTGAGCGCCTTCGTGTGCGGCGGCTGCCACGCGGTCGACACCCTCCGCTACGTCGGCGGAGAGATCGTGGAGGTCTCGGCGTTCTCGGCTGCGAAGCGCATGAACGACGACTTCGAGTACGACCCCGTCGTCGCGGCGAGCCTGCGCTTCGAGAATGGCGCAGTCGGCAAGCTCGCGACGATCCTCGAGGCCGACACGCCGTACATCTTCAACTGCAAGCTCTTCGGCACCGAGGGGACGATCATCGACAACGAGGTCTACTCCTCGACGCGCTATCCGGGGAGCCTCGGCTACTGGTCGTTTCCGACGGTCAAGCCGGATTCGGGCGAGGTCGAGCACCATCCGTTCAGAGAGGAGATCGATCATTTCCTCGAGTGCATCGAGACCGACACCGAGTCGCACGCGTCGATCCACGACAGCTGGAAAACGATGTCGGTGTGCTTCGCGATCGACGAGTCGGCGGCGAAGGGCGGGCAGCCCGTCCGCGTGCGGCTGGCCTGAGCGGAGGAGGCGGGACACACGGTTTGGGAAGCTCAGAGCTAGCGGTCTGAGCAGCGATTTTCACTGTCTCTGCGCCTCCCGCGCGCCTCCGGATCGTGCGCTTGTTGCACGCGTAAGGCGTCGCTCGAGCAAACAGGCGCGCGAGCCGTGGTTGTGGTGGTGCGCCGCGTCATCAGGCGGGTGCGGCTTGCCAGTCGGGTGAGTCGTCTTCCCACGAGAGCGTCGGGCAGGAGATCGTGCCGGAGTTGACGCGGTAGTTGTCCCACGCGATCTTGACTTCCTGGTGACTGAAACGGCCCATGCCGCTGCTCGCACCGAACGTGATCGAGACAGACGATGTCGAGGTTGGGCCGGAGGCGACCGGTATCCAGGTCGCGCCGCTGAGGTAGGAGACAACCGCGGTGCTTCCCTCGCGCTGCAGGCGCAGCGTCCCGGCCTGGTCGCCCGTCGGCTGAGAGATGAACGCCTGAGGAATCCACGAGCTGTACTGCTCGCCCCAGGCCTGACTCTCGCGGATCGCGAAGAACCCGAGGTTCGCGGTGTCGAAGGAGGCGAATGTGGCCTGGACGCCGTTCGCGGCCGGCCATTCCAGTAACTGGTAATCGGCCTGCACGTCGAAGTCGCCGGCCACGCGGCAATAGCTGCCCCAGTGCGTCCCGATCATGTCGGACGCACCGCCCGGGGTCGAATCCGCGAGAAGCGTCGTGATGAGCTTGCCATCCGCCTCGGTGTTGCTCGCGCCGGTGCCTCCGTCCTGGAACACTTGCCAGAGCTTGCCGTCGGTGTTGTCGAACGCGTCGCTCAGCGGCGCCCGCAGCGGCGAGATGTTGACCGGGGTGCCTGTGAGCGGCTTCACGGAGAGCGTGCATGCCGAGCTACCGAGCGGGCACTCCTGGAAGGCGAGGGAGTGCCCGTCGGGAGACCACGACGGATCGACCTGCTCGTTGCCACGCAGCGCGGTGAGCCGGCGGTCGCCCTTGCCGTTGGCGAGCACGGTCCAGAGGTTCGTGCCGGCCTTGAGCGCGCCCGAGACGTACGCGAGCCTGCCGCCCGACGGCGCCCAGGCAGGCTCGAACTGGTTGCCCTTGCGCACCGTCACCGGCTTCAGGGCGTGGCCCTGGATGTTCATGACCCAGATATGTGCTTCGGTTGTTCCTCTTCGGCTGCTCGTGCCGCGGTCGCTCGAGAACGCGATCATCCGCCCGTTGGGAGAGGTCGCCGGATAGCGGTCGCTCGCGCGATTGCGCGTCAGGTTGACCTCGCCGCTGCCATCGGTGCCGATGCGGCGGATCTCCCAGTTGAGACCCTTCTTCGACTCGTACACGACGTAGCGGCCATCAGCGGTGAAGCGAGGAGCATCAGCGGAGGCCGCGTCGTGGGTGAGTTGCACGACGCCGGAGCCGTCTGCGTTCATGAGATAGATCTCCATCGCGCCGGAGCGGTCGCTGGCGAACGTGATCCGCTTCCCGTCGGCAGACCAGCTCGGCGTGATATCCGCATGCGGGTCGCGCGTCAGATCCGTCCGCGCCGACCCATCCGCCGCCGCTACGAAGATCTCACGATCCCCCGTGAACGTCGAGGAGAACACGATCATCCCCGGCGTGCCCGGGAAGCCCGCCTTTGCCGGTGCAGCGACCCCGAGCACAGCAGCGCAGACGATCACGCCTGGCAGCGCCCAACTCGCGGCCCTGAGCCCCCGACTGGGCATCCCGTCCTCCGATCAACATTCGGCCATGTAACGAACGTTGCGAACTGGACCCTATATGGCCGCTCAGCGATGCGCAATCAGAGGGAGATCGGTCTGAGCATGGGCAGCCAGGTCGCGAAAGCATCCATGTTCTGTTGGGAGAAACCCACCCGGTTCGTACCGCGCGCCCCGGTAGACCTGGAACGCGATCCAGACCCGCTCGTGATCCGGTTGCCTCCGCATCGTGCGGTCATATGCGGCCTTGCGTGGCAAGCGTGGTACTACCCGGGGGAATGCTCGCGCCGTGCTCCCTCGCGAATCGGCACTCCGGACTCCGCGCGTGGCGACCAACGAAGAGCATTCGGTTGGCGCTAACTTGTCCCACGAGGCGACTAGCTGCCCAGAGCATCGCTCGCTGGCGTCCGCGTCGCCGACGGCACCGAGGACTCGAACCTCCGACTCGCGCGGTTGCCAACCCGGCATCGAGCCCGCGCGGCTACGGTCGCACGGTCTACACGAGAAGCTTCGCGCCGCCATCTGCCGGGCGTTCACGAGCTGGCTTGCGCGGTGGGGGCGGGTCGAGCACGAGGCGGTACGGCTCGGCTTCGAGAAATGCTCCCATTTCCCGGTCGGAGGCGTCGAGCAGGCTGACCGCGTGCTCGAGGGCTCGGCGCGCCAGTTCGACGTCCTCCTCGGCTGGGAAGGAGGCGTTGCCAGCGCCGGCCAGCGCGTTACGCGCGATCGTGACGGCACCGCGTACCGTGGTCGGTGGCCACTCCGTGAAGTCGGGCATCGGGCGCCTCCTGTGTCGGCGTGGCATGAAAGATCAATTTTGTGATGATTGTAACGTACTTGCCGGCTGGCGGCCGGCCCGTGCGCCAGCACTCCTCAACCTGGACGAGCTGCCGCGACGTGGTCGTATAGCTGTCTGAAGCGGCACGCGAGGCCGTTCCACGAGTAGCTGTCGCGGACGTGCCGGGCGGCGTTCGCCGCGCGTCGGCTGCGCTCGGTCGGGTCGTTGACCGCTTGCACGATGGCGTCCGTGAGGGCGTGTTCGTCGTCGGGTGGCACGAGCCAGCCGTCCGGCTCGCCGGGCACGACGTTGATGAAGCTTGGCGGCCCGCCGCTGAGCGTGCCGATCACGGGTAGCCCGCAGGCCATCGCCTCGAGGTAGACGAGTCCGAACGGCTCGGCCGTGGACGGGGCGACGAAGCAGTCGGCACACGCGAGGCCACGCGGTAAGTCGTCGTGGCCGCGCCATCCGGCGAAGAAGACGCCGCTCACGCCGGTGCGGGTGGCGAAGCTGTGAGGGTGCTCGCCCTCCCATTCGCCCGGCGCACCGCCCCAGATCACGAGCGGAGCCGGGACGGTCATCCGCGCCCGGGCACGGGCGTATGCGCGTATGAGCAACGGCACGCGCTTGAACCCCAGGAAGCGCCCGACGAACATCAGGACGGGGCGCGACTCGCCGGTGCTCGCGTCGAAGAATGCGTCGACGACCTCGTCCTCGGTGTAGCGGACGCTCCCAGG
>JALYLC010000319.1 GCA_030774435.1 Actinomycetota bacterium | reverse complement strand
CGCGGCGCCTGCCGTGCACGCCTCGTCTGCCCGTTCCACGGTTGGTCCTACGACCTCGACGGCACCGTGCGGACGACGCCCAAGATGCATGACGGCTTCGACCGCACGGGCTGGGATCTGAAGCGCGCCTGGGTGGAGTTCTGGAACGGCATGGTCTTCATCTCACTCGCAGCGGAGGCGCCCGAGCCGATCGCCGAACGCCTGGCCGGCGCGGACTTCTCCGGCTACGACCTCGGCGGCCTGAAGGTCGCGTGGGAACGCGACTACGTTCTCGAAGCGAACTGGAAGCTCGCCTGGGAGGGCGGGCTCGAGTGCTACCACTGCGGGCTCAACCACCCCGAGCTCTGCCGCGTCGTTCCCATCGACGACTACGGCGACCAGCTGAACGCCCGTGAGGTCGCCGAGTACGACTACATCCCGGACCGCCCGAACCTTCCCGGAGTCGAGCGCCGGCGCGGGGGCCGCGCGCTTCGCCGCGAGGGCAATCCGGCGACCGGATCCACGGCACTGCAGTGGCATCTCGGCGCATTCGAGATGTTCGCGGGCGTCGACGCCGTGTACGTTGCCGCCTTCCGGGCCCTCGGCCCGACGAGCTGCGCCATTCGCGCGCTGACGCTGGTGCACGAGGACGCCGTCGAGGGAGTCGATTACACCCAGGCTGCCTTCCACATCACCCAGGTGACGCGCGAAGAGGACAACTGCCTGGTGGAGATGGTGCAGCGCGGCATCCTCTCGAGCGCGTACGAGCCGGGCCCGTTCAACGAGCGCCTCGAGGCGGCGAACCGCGTCTTCACGCAGGTCTACCGCGACGCGATGCGCACCTGAGCGGGCGACGTGACGGAGGCGGATCCGTTCCGGCCCCTGTCGGCCGGCGAGCGCGCACTGCTGCGCCCGGCGCCGCTGCCCGAGACGGTCGAGCCGATGAAGGCGGTGCTGACGCAGGAGCGCTTCTCGGATCCCGCCTGGGTCTACGAGCGCAAGCTCGACGGCATCCGCTGCATCGCGATCAAGGCCGGCCGGAACGTCCGGCTGCTGTCGCGCAACAACCTCAGCATGAACGCCCGGTTCCCCGAGATCGCGGCCGCGCTCGAGGTGAACGGGACGATGGATCTGGTGACGGATGGCGAGATCGTGGCGTTCTCCGGTCGACGGACGAGCTTCGAGCTCCTGCAGCAGCGCAACGAGCGCCACGTCTCGGTCGTGCTCTACGCGTTCGACCTGCTCCATCTCGCCGGCCACGACACGACGGCGTTGCCGCTCCACGCACGCAGGCGTCTACTCCGGGGAGCGGTCGCATTCCGGGCGCCTCTGCGCCTGACGCCCAGCCGCAAGCGTGAGGGCGAGCGGCTGTACGCCGAGGCCTGCCGCAGGGGGTGGGAAGGCCTGATCGCGAAGCGCGCCGACGCGCCGTACACCCACGGGCGCTCGCACGACTGGCTCAAGTTCAAATGCACGGCCGAGCAGGAGCTCGTGATCGGCGGCTACACCGCCCCGCGGGGCAGCCGCAGCGAGCTCGGCGCCCTCCTGCTGGGCCACTTCGAGGACGGTCGGCTGCGCTACGCCGGCAAGGTCGGCACGGGGTTCACACACGCCACCCTGGCCGACCTGTCAGCGCGGCTGGCACCGCTGCGCCGAGGGAGCACGCCATTCGCCGACCCCGTTCGAGAGCCTCACGCGACCTGGGTCGAGCCGCGGCTGGTGGCGCAGGTCGGATTCAGCGAGTGGACGCGCGACGGCCGGCTGCGGCATCCGACGTTCCTCGGCCTGCGCGACGACAAGGCGGCAGAGGAGGTGGTGCGCGAAAGCTGATCCCCGCGTTCGGCCATCTGCGCTCAGACATCCACGGAGAGCTCGGGCACCCCGTCGGCGCCCGCCCTGCCGTCGAGGCGGGCGGCGCGCTCCTCGAGCAGCTCGCTGCCGACCGCCTGGATCGTGGCGGCGATGGGGATCGCCAGGAGCGCACCGACCAGCCCGAGCGCCGCGCCTCCGCACAGCACCGCGATCAGAACGGTGAGCGACGGGATCTGCACGGTGCGCCCGTACACCAGCGGTTGCAGGATGTGATTCTCGACCTGCTGGTACACGTTGACGATCACGAACAAGATGATCCCCGCCTGCACGTCGACGAAGATGAACCCGGACGCGATCACGACGAACGAGCCGAGCGTCGCCCCCACGAGCGGGATCAGGTCGAACACGGCCATGAAGACGCCGAGCGCGAGCGAGTACGGCACGCCGAGCAGGTAGAGCGACAGCGTCGTCACCGTCCCGCAGATCAGCGAGATCACAAGGTTGCCGGCGACGTAACCGCCGATGGTCCGGTTCATGTGCTCGGCCGCGGCGATCACCCGCGGCCGGCGTTTGGGTGGTATCTGACTCAACGCGACGCCGGCGATCGTCGGCAGCTCGTAGAGCAGGAACAAGGTCAGGAAGAAGATCGTCGAAACGGCGACAGCGCCCCCGAGCACCGTGTCAGCCGCGCCGAAGACGACGGTCGGCAGCTTGTCCAGGTGCTTCTTCGCCTGATTCGCCAGGTGGAAGCGGTGGTCGAGACGCTGGACCGTGCTGTTGTGCTTGGCATCCGAAATCGCCTGTGGGACTGCAGTTGAGAGCTCGTCGACCTGTGTCACGAACGGCGCCACGAAGGCCGCGAGGACGGCGACGAAGCCGATCACGAAGGCGAGGAAGACGACGGTCGCCGCGGGCCGGCGGCCGAGGCGCGGCTCCAGGCGCTCGACGAGCGGATTGAGGGCGATGGCCAGGAACGTGGCCGCGAGCGTCCAGACGAACACGTCGCGCATGCGTCCCAGCAAGCCGGCGATCAGTCCCAGCGCAAGCAGCCCCACGACGATCTTGGCCACGGCAGCCCCGGTCACGTCGACCGTCAGCCTCTGCCGCGGCGCGCTGTCGGAGCCGGGCGACTCGGGCGCCGTGCGGCTGGGTTCCAGCAGCAGCGCCGACCGCTCGGCGGCTTGATTGGTACGGATCGCCATCGGCGCCCACGTACCCCGCCGATGAGGTTGCAAAACGGAGCGCCGCGATGCGTGCGAGCTCGAGTTGCTGCTGCGCTCGCCGCAATCTGGCCACCACGACCGTCCGGTCGTGGCCGAAGTGGCGGCCACGTAACCTCGGATCGATGCCGTTCCGACTCTGGCCTCGGGCCCGCCAGCCGGTGGTGGCGGGCGCGCTCGCCTCGCTCCTTCTGGGCGCCAACCTGGCTTCGCCTCTGTACGCCGTCTATCGCGAGCGCTTCGGCTTCGACAGCCTCGTGCTCACGCTCGTCTTCGCCGTGTATGCGCTCGTGCTCGCTCCGTCGCTGCTGCTCTTCGGAGAGCTCTCCGACCGGGTCGGTCGCCGACCCGTGATCCTCGGCGGGCTCGTCGCGGGCACGATCGCGCTGGGCCTGTTCGCCCTGGCAACGAGCGTCGCCTGGCTGTTCGCGGCGCGCATCGTGCAGGGCGTCTCGGTTGGAATGGCCGGCGGCGCGGCCACGGCAGCGCTCGTCGAGCTCGACCCGGAAGGCGACAGGCGGCACGCCGCGCTGCTCGCAACGCTGGCCCAGACCGTCGGCGGCGCCGCGGGGCCGTTGCTGACCGGGATCCTGGCCGAGTGGCTGCCCGCGCCGCGCGTGTTGTGCTACCTGGTGGGAATGCTCGGCTGCGTCACGGCCGCAGCGTTGCTGCTCGCGATGCCCGAGCCCGGGGAGCCTCGCGGCGGAGCCTGGAACCTGCCGCGGCCGAGCGTACCCAGGGACATCCGAGCCGCGTTCGCGCGAGTCGCCGCCACCGGCGCGGCCGTGTGGGCCGTCGTGGCGCTGTTCTTCTCGGTCGTCCCGTCATTCGCGACGGAGAGGATCGGCACCCACAGCCTCGCGCTGCTGGGCGCGATCAGCTCGATCGTCCTCATCTGCTCGAGCATCGCGCAGGTCGCCTCGCGAGACAGTATCGACCCGCGCATCGCACAGGTCGTCGGGCTGGGACTGCTGACTGTCGGTCTGGCGGCGCTCGTCCTGGCGTCCGTGACCGACAGCGCGATCGTGCTGATCGCCGCCAGCGCGCTGGCCGGCAGCGGCCACGGGCTCGGGTTCCTGGGCGCGCAGGATGACCTCAACCGCATCGCGCCGCCCGAGCGGCGCGGCGAGATCAACGCCGCGCTCTACACTTGCATCTACCTGGGAATCGCGTTCCCCGTGATCGGGGTCGGGATCCTCGCGGACCTCACGACGCTCACGACGGCCGTCGTGGTCTTCGCGCTCGCCACCGGCGCGGCGGCGGTGTCCGTGGCCGCCTGGCACATCTCGGCGGGCCGTGAGCCGGCGCTCGAAACCTAGACTCCGCGAGCGGCGCGGCGGAACGTCTTCACCGCCCTGGGGAGCGCAGCGCGGGCAGCGTCGCGGCGGTCCCGCTGGAGCCCGAACAAGCGGCCGGCGACGAAGGCGGCGGCCGGCGTCGCGCCCTCCACGAGACTCCCCAGCCGCGCTTCGGCGACGACGGCATCCTGATGCTCGCCGAGAATCTCCTGCAGCGCGGTAGCCCGCTTCGTGAGCCGTCCGGCGGCGCGGCTGCGCGTACTCTGGGCCAATTCGCCGGCGTATCGCGACCGCTTGGCTGCGATCCGCAGCGTGTGGAGCTCGGGATCGCTCGACGTCCTGCCGACGCCGCGCAGCTTCCGACGGGTGCGTCGCGTGGCGCGTCGCAGCATTCGCTCCGGCGAATCTCGGGCCGGGGTGACGGGCAGGCTCGCGCCGATCGCTTCGAGCCGGTCGAGCAGTGCGAGATAGCGCGGCGAGTCGAGCGCCTCGGCCAGGCGTGCCCGCGCCGGCACCGAGCGTTCGGCGATCAAACTCCCCAGATCGGCGCCGCCCTGGGCTGCGTCCGCGCCGAGTTGCTCGACCTCCTTCGCGACGTAGGCGGCGAAGACATCCGCATCGCGCACGTCCCCGAGCACCTCGCCGAGCCATTTCAGCTCGGCACGCGTCTCATCCACCCAGCTCGTCTCGAGCAGGCGGCGCGCCTCCTTGAGCGCGCTGCGCAGGCGTCGCGTGGCAACACGCATGCGGTGCACGCCCTCGCCGTCACCTCGTCGCGTGGCCGGATCGCCCAGCAGCAGCGACTCCACGTGCCTCTGGAGGTAGGCCCGGAGGTGCTCGACCGGCGGCGCGCCCCGCCTTGCCCGCGGACCGACGGTCGCAGGCAGGTCGAGTGCCTGGAACACCTTGGGGCGGCCATCGCTCGTCTTCGCGCCGGCCGCCCGCAATTGGCGCTCGAGCCTCGCGATCAAGCGCGCCGAGCCCTGGGTGAGCTGCTCGACCTCGACCTCGTCGAACTCGCGTACGACTCGATCGCCCTCGAGCACCTGAACGGTGTCGTGAACGACCTCGGCCGCCGGCCCTTGTCCGTCGGTGACACGCACTGCGCGTCGCAGCGTGTGCAGCTCGGCGACCGGCCGCAGAACGCTGCCACGGAGATAGGCCGTGAGGAGGCTCTGGAGCTCGAGAGGCAACTCCGGGCCGTTTGCCTCGCTCTCGATCTCGAGGCGGTCGCCTTCGCTCGGCAGCTTGAGCTGCCACAGGTCGCGGCCGTCCTCGTTGCGGCGGCGCAGCGTCACGCCGTGTCGCGC
The DNA here is from genome assembly GCA_030774435.1 of Actinomycetota bacterium. GTDB lineage: Bacteria > Actinomycetota > Thermoleophilia > Gaiellales > JALYLC01 > JALYLC01. Next base: position 1,958 of record JALYLC010000319.1, on the reverse strand, counting down.
CAGGCGGTGATCGTCGGTGTCGTGGTAGGTGGCGCGTAGGTGCTTGGGTACGACGGCCGCAGGCAGCGGCGGCAGCTCGAAGCCGCGCTTGACCGACAGCTTGAGCTCGTGTTCCAGCGTTTCCTTCATGCGCTCCTCCTGGCGGCACGCGAGCCTAGCCCGTACGGGCTCAGCCTGCCAACACCTCATAGGCGAACCGCACGACCAGCGCACCGTCACCGACCGCGCCCGCGACGCGCTTGGAGGCGTCGGCGCGCACGTCACCGGCCGCGAACACGCCCGGGCGAACGGTCTCGAGGAGATGCGGCTCGCGGTCCGTCAACGGCCAGCGCAGGTGCCCCTCGCAATTCGCAACACCGGTGCCACAGAGCAGGTAGCCGGCGGCGTCGAGTGCGAGCAAGCCGCGCGCCGGCTCGCTGCACGGATCGGCGCCGATCATCACGAACACGGCCGTGCACGGCACCTCCTGACTGCTGCCGGCTCGGCGGTCGAGGAGCGTCACCGACTGGACGGTCTCTGTGCCGTGCACGGCCGAGACTTCGGTCTCGGTCATGACCTCGATCCGCGGCGAGCTCTCGATGCGCTCGACGAGGTAGTGCGACATGGTCGACTTCAGAGCCTTGCCGCGCACGACCACGCGCACGCTGCGGGCCAGCTTGGCGAGGTGCGTCGCCGCCTGGCCCGCCGAGTTGCCACCGCCGACGACGATCACGTCCTCGTCGCGGCAGCGCTCAGCGTCCGTGGCCATCATCGCGTGGTAGACCCCGGCGCCGCGGAAGCGTTCGACGCCTTCGGCCTGCAGCTCGCGCCAGCGGGCGCCGGTGGCCATCACGACGGAGCGGGCGAGCACGTGCTGGCCATCGTCGAGGTCGACCCGCAGCAGGCCCTCGGGCCCGTCTGCCAGCTCGACCGCGCGATGGAAGCTCGACAGCACGGCGTCGAAACGACGCGCCTGGAGCGTCGCGTTGCGCGTCAGCTCCGTTCCGGAGATGCCGCTCGGGAAGCCGAGGTAGTTCTCGATGCGCGTGCTCGTGCCGGCCTGGCCGCCCGGCGCCCAGGCCTCGCCCACGAACGTCCGAAGCCCTTCCGAGCCGCCGTAGACAGCAGCCGCCAGCCCGGCCGGTCCGGCGCCCAGCACCACAAGGTCGAAGCGCTCCCCATCGACCTCGGCGCGCAGGCCCAGCGAGCGTGCCACCTGGGCGGCGGACGGATTGCGCATCACGTGGGTGGCGTGCACCAGCACCGGCGTCTCCGAGCGCGGGATGTCGAGCCACTCGAGAAGCGCGGCGCTCTCCTCGTCCGTGTCCACGTCGTACCAGCGCACGGGCAGCAGGTTGCGCTCGAGCAGGTCGCGCACCTCGAACGACCGGCGTGAGCCGCGCGGCGCGATCAGGCGCATGACGCCGTGCCCCTCGGCCTCGTGCCACGCACGCCGCGCCAGCAGCGTGCGGAACATGTGCTCGCCGAGATCCGGCCAGCGCGCGATCATCTCGCGCAACCCGAAGCGATCGAACGCGATCACATCGGTCTGCTCGACGGCCACGCATGCGCTGATCGTCGGCTCTCCCGTGAAGACGGCGATGTCGCCGATGAACGTATGGCTGTCCGCCTGCGCGATGTAGACGTCCTTGCCGGGCTTGCGGTCGACGAATTCGACGAGCCCGCGCTCGATCACATAGAACGGCGCATCGCGCACGGCATGCTCGTAGAGCACGTCACCCGGCTGGAATGTGCGCCGCTCGCCGCGCTCGGCCAGCCACGCCAGCTTGGCGTCGGAGAGCCGGGGGAAGAGGACCTCGTCCCCGAGGTCGGGAAACCGCTCGCTTCGGATGACCATCGTCACTGCCACACAGGGAGAGTAGATACACGGCGCGCACTCGCGTCGACGCACGACGCCTAGCCCGCTCAACCATCACGGTTCGCGGCCCCTCGGCGTTCACTGCGCCGCGTGGCTGAGC
>JALYLC010000318.1 GCA_030774435.1 Actinomycetota bacterium | reverse complement strand
GCTTCCTGGTCGCCTACGACGCCGCGCGCCGACGGCCGCTCGCGATCGACTGCTTCGTGGCCGTGCCCGGGGAGGGCCACGAGCGCGGGCCGGTCGCGCCGCTCGAGCCCTACGTGGTCGACTTCGGGACCGGACAGCAGATCTTCCTGGTCGGGCCGGGGTCGTGCGCCGTCCCGGGCGTCACCGCCGGTCTCGAGTACACGCATCGCCGCCTCGGGCGGCTGCCCTGGGGCGAGCTCACGCGCCCCGCCGTCGCCCTCGCGCACGCAGGCGTCGAGATCACGCCTGCCCATGCCGACGTGATCGCGCTGCTCAAGGGCTTCCTCGGGGCCTCGCCCGAGGGTGCACGGGTGTTCGGGCCCTCGGACGCGCCGCTGCGGGGAGGCGACCGCACGTGCAACCCGCCGCTCGGCGACACGCTCGAGCGCATCGCTGCCCACGGAGCCCGCGAACTGGCCGACGGCGAGACGGCGCGCGCGATCGTCGCCCACCAGGCGGCGACCGGCGGCCTCCTGACCAGCGCCGACCTGACGGCCTACCGCGCCATCCGCCGCCGTCCGCTCGCGCTGCCCTACCGCGAGCGAGTCTTCGTCACGAACCCGCCGCCCTCCTCGGGCGGGACACTGATCGCCCATGCACTCGCCGTGCTGGCCGGGGGCCCGCCCCTGCGCGACCCGCTCTCGACGGCGACCATCACCCGCGTGGCGGGAGCGCTGCGCTCGGCGAACGCGCAGCGGACGCCCGCGTTCGAGCGGTCGCTCTACCGCGGCGGGGCCGTGCGGCGGGTGCTGGCGGCGGCCGGGAGCGGCCAAATGACACACGCGGCGGATGTCAATTGGCCGTCCGGATCCCCCTGGACAACCCAGATCAGCGTCCTCGACGCCGACGGCAACGCCGCCTCGCTGACGTGCTCGACCGGCTGCGGCTCCGGCGTCGTCGTTCCCGGCACGGGCGTCCACCTCAACAACATGCTGGGCGAGACCGACCTCAACGTCGCCTCGCTGCGGCTGACGCCGGGCATGCGGCTGACGAGCATGATGGCGCCGTCGCTCGTCCTCGACCGTGGGCGGGTCGAGCTCGCCGTCGGCTCGTCGGGCTCGGCTCGCATCCGCTCGGCGATCGTGCAGGTCGTCGTCGCGGCGCTCGATCTCGGGCTGCCGCTGCAGGAGGCGGTGGAGCTCGCGCGGGTGCACCCGGAGGGCGATCTCCTCGACTGCGAGGGAGGCATCCCCGGCGCGACGCTCGACGCGCTCGAGGCGGCCGGCGAGCAGGTCGTCCGCTGGCCCGGCCGCAACATCTACTTCGGCGGCGCTCAGGTCGTGGCGTGCACGCACGACGGGTTCGCGGCGGCCGGCGATCCGCGCCGCGGCGGCGCCGGCCTCGTCGTCGGCGCTTGACGACCGAGGGGAGGAGCGGGGAGCGGACGGCGGACTGTCTAAAAAGCCGTGACGATGACCGTACGCGCCTGTTGGAGCACCCGCGCGTCCGCTCGACCCTCCAGACGCTCCGGCTCGACCCCCGGCCCGCGATCGTCGGCTTCCGGGCTTGAGGGGCCGGCTGACCGAGAGGTGACCGCGGGTGCGCCTGCCGTGACAATAGCCGACGTCGGGGGCACCCACAAGCGCCGCTCAGAACGTTGTCAATCCGCCGGATCGACCTTGCCGTTGCGCACTGCCCGGCGCTCTCGCTCGGCCGAGAGGTGCAGGCTGTGCCGACCCTGCTCGAGCGCCTCCGTGATCAGCAGCAGGCGGGCACTCTCCGAGCGCGATTCGAGCAGCGCCTGCCCGACCTGGACGCCCACATCGATGCGCGCTCCGAGCGCGTAGGCGAGCCGGGCCTGGGCCGACAGGGGCTCGGCATCCTCGCGGCCGATCTCGCTCAGGAGGGCGTTGTAGGCGGCCAGCGCGGCTTCGATGGCCTCCTCGTCGAGCTCCTCCTGGTCGTCTTCGAGCAGCGTCGCCTCGGCACTCAGGTAGGAGTGCGCCTCGTCGTCGAGCGGGCCCAGCCGCACGGGCTCGCCGCCGCTCACGACGACGTTGAGACGGCCGTCGGCGAGCCGCTCGAGCACGGTCAGGTCGCGAGCCAGGCAGCCGACGTCGCGCGGACCGGCTTCGTCTTCGAGCAGGACGCAGAACGGCTCGGGGCCGGCCAGGCAGCGCGCCACGAGCTCGCGGTAGCGCGGCTCGAAGATGTGCAGCGGCAATAGCTCCCCGGGCAGCAGCACCAGTGGCAGCGGAAACACTGGCAGGTCGGAGATCCGCGCCATCGCGATGCAGCGTACTCCGTGCTGGGGCATCGATCCTCTAGCCTCCAGTGCCGATGACGGCTGGGCTCCGAGCTGGTTTCACAAGCACCGAGGCGTTCGGAGGTCTCGAATCGCCTGCGGTCTGGTTGTCGGGCGCAGTGACTGGTGGTGGGCGATTGGGGTCGCCCGACAACCAGACCTACGGCCCCTTGGCCCGCTCAAAGAACCGAGCGAACCAAGGGGCTTCACTCCCGCTCGCTTCGAGACCCCCGACCGCACACGCTGATTCTGTTAGAGCTTCTTAACGCCTACCTGCGTGCGTGAGGAAGCGCCCGAGGCGCCGCAGCGCGCGCTCCAGGCCGCCTGGCCGGCGCGGATTCGCGTCCGAGCCCATGGCGTTCTGCACGGCCCGCACGATCGCGCGCTCGTCGGCGCCTTCGCGGTGCATCGTCTCGATCAGGCAGCGCAGGTGGAAGTCGTTGTCATCGCGCTCGGCGAGCCGGTTGCGAACGGCCGAGAGCAGCCCGTGCTCGCTGAACGGCTTGAGCACGAGGCCGCTCGTACCGGCAGCTTCGGCGCGCTGCAGCAGGTCCGGGTCGTTGTTGCCCGTGAGCACGAGAATCGGGGCGTCGGACTCCTCGCGGATCCGGCTGGCGGCGTCGACCCCGTCGAGGCGCGGCAGCGTAAGGTCGAGCAGGATCAGGTCGGGCGCGTATTCGCGCACATGCTCGATCGCCTGCTCGCCGTCGCGGGCATCGGGGCAGACGTCGTATCCGGCGGCCTCGAGGATGGAGCGCACGTCGGCGCTGATGATCGCGTTGTCCTCGACGGTGAGAATCTTCTTGGGTGGCGGGGCGAGAATGAGCATCCGGCGGTTCCTTCCTAGAAACGATACGTTTCGTAGCGAATGATAGCACGGAGCTCCGCGCAGGCCCCTAGTCGATCCCGCCACACCGGCCCGCCATGATCGGCGGGCCGGTGCGTTTCTCAGGCGGGTCGTACGGGGCACGAGATCACGCGGTGAAGTGGACGACTGTCATGCAAGCAGCCGCGAGCGCGCAGAGCTCGTTACGACCAGGTCGTCCACCCCGCCGACCGGTAGTGCGAGCTCCGGGCTCGGGAAAGGATGACCCGAGTGCAGCGCGCATCACCTTGCCTATCGCGGGACCGCTTCGCCACGCGCTCAGGCTCTGGACTGCCAGTTGTAGCACATCTGTCCCGGGCGCCGGGAAGCGTGCGTCGCTCGGGTCGCTGGTAGGTTCCACGGCATGATCGAGCTCTTCCAGATCACCGGCAGCACGTCATTCGCAGTGCGCTGCGCCCTGGAGGAGATCGGCGCCGAATACACGGCGATCGACATCGCCCCGCGCGACCGCGAGCTCCCTCCCGAGTTCGCGAAGGTGAATCCGCACCGCAGCGTTCCAGCGCTGCGCGACGGCAAGGCTGAGGTCTACGAGACAGGCGCCTGCCTGCTCTACCTCGCCGAGCGCTTCCCCGAGGCCGGGCTGGCTCCGCCGCTCGGCGATTCCGCCCGGGGGAGCTACCTGCGCTGGCTCGTGTGGCTCGCGGACACGTTCCGTCCGCTCTGGGAGCGGGTCATGGCGCCCTTCTTCTTCACCACGGAGTCTCAGCCCGGCGTCCGCGCGAAGGGCTTCGAGGATCTCGAGCGCGTCGGCGCATTCCTGGAGCAGGAGCTCGCGGGACGGACGTGGTGCCTGGGCGAGCAGTACACCGTTGCGGACATCTACCTCTACATGCTCGTCGGCTGGCAGCACTACAAGCCCGGGCTCGTCCTCGGCGGCGACGCGGTGCAGTCCCACTACGCACGCGTCGGAGCGCGCCCGGCGATCGCCCGCGCGCGGGAGCTGGACGACCTCGACGAGCGGATCCTCCGCCATCACCCCGAGCTCCGCGGCGGGGTGCGCGTTGACGCCCCGGTGGTCGACCTCTGAGAAGCTCTAACGGAATGATCGTGGTGTCTGGAGCGGCTGGATCGGCCTGCAGTCGATCGCCAGGGCGCGCAGACGCGGGCGTCGGTTCAAGGCGTGGTGGGGCGCGCCCTGGCAATTGACTTGCGTCCGACCCGGGCGTCGCTCGCTGCGCGAGGCGGGCCCAGGGCGCCCCTGCTCGCTCCATCCACCCCAGCCACACATGCTCATTCAGTTAGAGCTTCTGAGCGTCAGTCGCGCTCGGCAGAGGCAGTCATCGCGGTCGCGAGCGACAGGAACCCCAGGGCGACGAAGGCCACGAGGAAGGGAACGCCGATGATGCGTCCCCAGGCCGAGTCGAAGGGGACGGTCGCCGCGACGCCGACGACGAGGCAGAGGCCGGCCGCCGGCAGAAGCGGCAGCTCGCGCCGGAGGCCCACGGCCGGCACGCGGGTCTCGCTGCGCCGCGCCGGTTCTTCGTCGAAGTGGCCACGCAGCAGCAGCGAATAGAGCAGGCCCAGCGACGGGACGAGGATCAGCCCGCCCAGCGCCAGTGAGACGATCGTCGCGATGAGCACCGAGCGGCTGGCCGCGGCCTGCTGGATGGTGAGGCCCGGAAGGAACTGCGGGCGTTGCGCGAGCCCCCAGCCCGCGACGATTGCCGCGACGGCGGTCGCCGCCGTCACGCGGGCGGGGCCGTAGCGCCGGCTCACGACGAACGCGACCGTGGCTGCGCCCGCCACCGCCGAGACGATCACGGCGGCGAGCCCGGCGCCGCTCGCCAAGCCGTCCCAGATCCGATGCGCGTCGCTGTGGACGACCGCCAGTCCTGCGAGCGCGGCGGCGCCGGCGATGACGGCCATGACGAGGGCGCGTGTGCGGAATGCGAGCTCGAGCTCGGGGCGGTCGATGCGAACCGCGTCGGCGGCGAGGTACACGGCCGCCAGGTACGCCGCCGTCGCCACCGCGATGCCGCCGAGGACGAGCGACGTCGGGTTGAGCCAGCTCGTGAAGAGGTCGCCCCTGGCGTTGCCGACCGGGACGCGGCCCGACGCGATGCCGCCGATGACGGCGCCGAGTGCGAACGGCGTGAGGATCGACGAGCAGGCGAATACCAACTCGATCCGGCGCTGCTCGCGCGCGCTCCCCGCGCCCGACCGCAGGGCATAGGCCGTGCCGCGCAGGATGATGCCGATCCCCGCGATGAAGAGCGGGACGGCGAGTGTCGAAGTGATCGAGCCGAAAGCCGTCGGATAGGCCGTCCAGCAGACCACGAGCACGAAGATCAGCCACACGTGATTGGCTTCCCAGACGGGGCCCATCGCGTGGTGGGCGTGTTGTCGCAGTGCCTTGTCGCGCTCTCCCCGGCCGCCCAGCAGCTGCCAGAAGCCGGCGCCGAAATCGGCCCCGCCCAGCACTGCGTACGCGGCCAGGCCGACGAGCATCAGCACGACGGGGAACTCGGCGAGGGTCAGCGCGCTCCCTCCGGTTCGGCGGTCGGCTCGTACAGCTCCATGGGAGCGCGGGCCAGGCGCTGCAGCAGCCAGGCGACCGCGACCGCGAGGCCCGCGTAGACGAGCGCCAGTGTCGCGTAGCCGACCGGGATCACGTTCGCACCTGTGACGGCCTCAGAGGTGCGCATCACGCGATAGACGATCCATGGCTGGCGCCCGACCTCGGTGGTGATCCAACCCGCGATCAGGGCGACGACGGAGAGGGGGCCGGCGGCGACCAGCGCGCGGTAGAACCAGCGCGAGGCCGGCAGCCGGCGCAGCTGGAGCCAGGAACCCACGAAGACGACGCCGAGCAGCGCGAGGCCAGTGCCGATTCCGACCATCGTCTGGAAGGAGAAGCGCACCACGTTCACCGGCGGGCGGTCGTCGACCGGCACGGAGTCCAGTCCCTCGACCTTCGCATTCGGGTCGTGGAACGCGAGCAGTGAGAGCAGCCTGGGGATCTTGATGCCGTACTCGACGCCGTGGCCGTCGTACCAGCCGAGCAGGTGCTCGGGTGCCCCTGTCTGCGTCGTCTCGAGGCCTTCGAGCGCCGCCAGCTTGACCGGCTGCGACTTGGCGACGTCCCGCGCTGCCCAGTCGCCGACCACGATCTGAATGGGCGAGGCGAGCGCGGCGACAGTCAGCGGGATGATCAGCGCCACGCGGTTGTAGCGGCTGTTGCGGCCGCGAAGTAGTGCCCACGCGTAGACGCTCGCGGTCAGGAAGCCCGCGACCATGTAGGCCGCGATGTACATGTGGATGAGCTCGTGCCAGAAGTAGCTGTTCTCGAACAGGGCCGCGAACGGGTGGACGTCGACGGCATTGCCGTTCTTCAGCGTGAAGCCCGTGGGATGGTTCATCCAGCCGTTGACGGAGATCACCATCAGCGAGCCGCTGAAGCCCGAGATGATGATCGGGATACCGGTGAGCAGGTGCGCGCGCGGCGAAAGACGATTCCAGCCGTAGACGTAGATCCCGATGAAGATCGCCTCGACGAAGAACGAGATGCCCTCGATCGTGAAGCCGAGCCCGAAGACGTCGCCGAACGCCGCCATGAAGTTCGGCCACAGCAGCCCCATCTCGAAGCTCAGGATCGTGCCCGTGACCACCCCGACCGCGAAGAGCGCGAGCATCACCTTGGCCCAGCGCCGCGCGAGCACGCGGTAGACCTCGTCGCCCGTGCGCAGGTGGAGCCACTCCGCGAAGACCACGAACGCCGGGAAGGCGATCCCGAAGCACACCAGCGGGATGTGCGCCGCGAACGAGAGCGCCTGCATCTGCCTCGCCTGGAACAGGTACTCCTGGTCGGGGGCGCCGAACGCCGAGGAGGCGGTGCTCGTCGCCTCGGCGACCAGCATGTACGTCACAGACCTGGCTCGATCGACTGGCGAGTGGTCACGGCGGCTTCAGGGTACGCGCTCCGGTGTCGAGGTCCTGAAGATGTGAGCCTCGTACGCCGGCAGCCCGACGTAGAGCTCTCTCCGCGCGAGGTCAACGCCGTCGCGGCGGTAGGTCTCGCCGCGGAGCACGTCCTGCAGTCCCCACGACCGCCCGGCCCACTCGGCGCCGAGCTGCACGAGCCCGTCAGCGGCCTCGCCGGAGTAGTTGACGATCACCAGATGGTGCCCCCACCGCCAGGCCAGCAGGCTGCGGCAGCTCTGATTGTCAGGCCATCCGGTCACCTCGAGCAGACGCCAATCGCCCTGGCGCACGCGCTCGCGCGCGACGGTCGCGAGCAGGTGCGACCAGAAAGCGCGTACCTCCGGGTCGGGCTGCTCGAACGGCCGCCGGCCGAGCTGTACGGGGAGCTTCGTCCGCAAGCCGTCGAGCTGGCCCTCGTGGAGCAGGACCTCTCCGGGCAGCGTGAGGAGCGCGACGGCCGCCGCGCGCAGCCGCGCAGGAGCGAACACTGCCGCCGCGCGGGGCTCGTCGTGATTCTCGAGGAAGCGGACGAGACGGGCCTGCCGGCGCGGATCGGCGACCAGGTGCGCCCGCACGCTCGGCGCGTCTCCGTCCCGGAGCCGATCGTAGAGCCGCTTGTCGTAGCAGGCCTCGATGCCCTGCCCGAGGAGGGCGCCTTCGAGGTCCCAGTACGCCTCGGCCAGGAAGGTGAAGTACGGGTGGGTTTCCCGCACGCGGCTCGTGACCTCGCTCCAGTACGGCTGCTCGCGAACGGGTTGCAGACGGCCGCGCCACGTAGGCTCAGCGACCTCGTCGAGCAGGAGCATCGCCATGTCGCAGCGGACGCCGTCGCACTGGCCGGCGATCTCGCCGAGCGTGTCGACCACGGCCTCGCGCAGGGGGGCCGACATCGGATCGAGCTGCACGACGTCGGGCCAGGGTGGGAAGTAGGGATCGCGGCCGCGCGCATAGATCCCGCCCGCTGTCTCGAGCCAGGCTTGGGGGTCGCTTGCAAGATCGGCTCGCGTGCCGCGCACGAAGTACTCGGGATGGCCGGCGACCCAGGGATGGTCGGGCGCGACGTGGTTGGGGACGAAATCGAGCAGCAGCCGGAGCCCGCGCCGGGCCAGCGCCGAGCGGGCGACGGCGAGGCCTGCCGGGCCGCCGAGCCTGGCATCGGTCGCGTAGTTGCGGATGCAGTACGGCGAACCGACGACGTCGGCGTCCGTCGCATCCGGGAGCGCGGCGGCAACGGCCCCCCGTACCCCCGGATCCGCGAGTGCGATCGCTCGACCGGCCGGGCTCCGTTCCCAGACTCCCATCAGCCACACGGCATCCACGCCCGGCACTGCGAGGGCATCCCAGGCGCGCTCGGGCACGTCGGCGAGGGTGATTGGCCTGCCCTCTTCCGCCGAAAGTGCCGCAAGCCACGGCCACGTGAAGACCTCATAGATCAGCTCGCACGGTCCCTCCTCGCGGCGCGGTAGCGCGCGATCAGTGCGTTCGTCGAGGAGTCGTGGGGGAGCTCCGAGTCAGCGGACAGCTCGGGGACGATCCGCATCGCGAGTGCCTTCCCGAGCTCGACGCCCCACTGATCGAAGGAGTTGATGCCCCAGATGGCTCCCTGAGTGAAGACGGCGTGCTCGTAGAGCGCGACGAGCGCGCCGAGCACCGCCGGGGTCAGCCGGTCGGCCATCAGCACGTTCGAGGGGCGGTTGCCCGCGAACGTGCGATGGGGGACGAGCCAGTCGGGGGTGCCCTCCGCCGCGACCTCCTCGGCGCTCCGCCCAAACGCGAGTGCCTCGGCCTGCGCGAAGACGTTGGCGACGAGCAGATCGTGGTGCTCGCCCAGGGGGTTGAGGCTGTGCGCGAAGCACACGAAGTCACACGGGATCAGCCGCGTGCCCTGGTGGATGAGCTGGTAGAAGCTGTGCTGGCCGTTGGTTCCGGGCTCGCCCCAGTACACGGCGCCGGTATCGACGTCGACGGCGGTGGAGTCGAGCCGCACGGACTTCCCGTTCGACTCCATGGTCAACTGCTGCAGGTAGGCGGGGAATCGCTGGAGATACTGGTCGTAGGGGAGCATCGCCTGGGTCTGAACGCCGAAGAAGTCGGCGTACCAGATGCCGAGCAGGCCCATGATCATCGGCAGGTTGGCGCCGGCCGGCGCGGTGCGGAAGTGCTCGTCCATGGCGTGGAAGCCGGCCAGCAGCTCGCGGAACTGGTCGGGACCGACGGCCAGCATCGTCGAGAGCCCGATCGCGGAGTCCATCGAGTAGCGCCCGCCGACCCAGTCCCAGAAGCCGAAGGCGTTGTCCGTGTCGATCCCGAACTTCGCAACGGCCTCGAGGTTCGTCGAGACGGCGACGAAGTGCCTCGCGACGGCCGTCTCGTCGGCTCCGAGCGCTGCGAGCAGCCAGGTGCGCGCCGTCTCGGCGTTGGTCATCGTCTCGAGCGTCGTGAACGTCTTCGAGCAGACGATGAAGAGCGTGCGCTCGGGGTCGAGGTCGCGCGTCGCCTCCGCGAAGTCCGTCCCGTCCACGTTCGAGATGAAGCGGAACGTGATGTCCCGCCTGCTGTAGTGCTCGAGCGCGCGGTAGGCCATCACGGGGCCGAGGTCGGAGCCGCCGATGCCGATGTTGACGACGCTCGTGATCGTCTTGCCCGTGTGGCCCTTCCACTCGCCCGAGCGGATCCGGTCGGCGAACGCCGACATCCGGTCGAGCACCTCGTGCACCTCGGCGACGACGTCGCGCCCGTCGACGATCAGCGATCGCTCGCGTGGCATGCGCAGCGCGACGTGCAGCACGGCGCGGTCCTCGGTGACATTGATGTGCTCGCCCGCGAACATGGCGTCGCGGCGCTCGGCGACGCCCGTCTGTGTCGCCAGTTCCTGGAGCAGGCGCAGGGTCTCGTCGGTCACGCGGTTCTTGGAGTAGTCGAGGTGCAGGCCGGCCGCCTCAGCCTTCAGCCGGGTGCCCCGCTGCGGGTCGGAGGCGAAGAGTTCGCGGAGGTGGACGCCGGCGATCTCGCCGTGGTGCGCGGTCAGCGCCGCGAAGGCCGCGACCTCGCGGGTGTGGGCGGGCGGTGCGATTGCCATGACTCTCCTCTCTGTTAGAGCTTCTAGACCGGCAGTGCCGTGACGTCCGCGATCACGGCGTTGGGCCGGCGCGCGGGCGGGCAGGCCCTCGCCGCTGCCGCTGTCCCGACGCCGGTGAGCACGAGCGCAGCGCGTGCGCCGGCCCGGCGCGCCATGGCGATCTCGAGGTCGAGGTCGTCGCCCACGACGAGCGTGCGGGCGGGCTTGACGCCGAGCGTGCGGCAGGCCTCGCGCAGTGCGATCGGCGAGGGCTTGCCGAGCGTGACGGCGCGCACGCCGGTCGTCTGCCGGATGCCGGCTGCGATCGCTCCCGACCAGCCCGGCGCCGCGCCGCCGTTGACCGAGAACACGGATGCCGTCGAGGTCGCGAGCAGGGGCGCGCCCGCCCAGATGGACTCGCAGGCCGCGCGCAGCGCTGCGTACGTCAGGACGTCGTCCCAGCCCACGAGCACGACGCCGGCGACCGCCGGCTCCGAGGTTCCGATCGTCTCGATCCCGAGATCGTGCAGGGGCGCGGCGACGCCCGGGCCGCCGAGCACGAGCACGGTCTTCCCCGGGTGGCGGCGCGCGATCCAGCGTGCGGCCACGACCGCGGGGTTCATGAACTCCTCGTCGGCGATCGTGAACCCGACGGAGCGGATGTCCGCCGCGTACTGCGACGGAGGCCGGCCCGTGCCGTTGGTGAAGAAGAGCACCCGCCGGCCGCTCGCGCGCGCGCGCGCGACCGTCTCGGCGGCCCCGGGGATCGCATGCGCCCCGCGCGGCCCGCTCGGGTCGTTCGCGTGCAGCAGCGTCCCGTCCACGTCGAAGACGACCGCGTCGATGCCGGTCAGGAGGCTCATCGGGCGCGCACGCGCACTCCAGGCGCGGTCAGGTCGAGCTCGCGCAGCGGGCGCTGCATGAGGCCCTCGACCAGCGTCACGACTGGGTGCCGCGCCGCCGGCGCGGGGCTCCTCGCGCGCCCCGCCAGCATGGCGTCGACGTGCTCCGCAGGCAGCATCATCCGCAACAGGAGCAGCTCGTCGCCGATCTGCTCCCCGTAGCGGGCGCGCGCCTCGGCGAGGTCGAGGCGGTCCTCCTCGTTCGCGAACTGCCCGGCCTTCGGCGAGGCGAGCACCGTCGCGGCGACGTCGGAGTCGAGCTCGCCCGGCGGCGGGCCGTAGTGCCCGAGCGCGTACTTCACGACCTCGTCGGGGATCTGCGAATAGCGCGCCCCGGTCGTCACGTTGAGGAACGCCTGCACGCCCACGAACTGCGAGAGCGGCGTGACCATGATCGGCCAGCCCAGCTCCTCGCGCACGCGCGGAATCTCTGCGAGCACCTCGTCCCAGCGCGCCTCCAGCCCGACCTCGCGCAGTTGCCGCCGTAAGGTCGAAGTCATGCCGCCGGGAAGCTGGTGGCGGTAGATGGACACGTCGTACTCGGCGGGGGCCCCCACCGGGCGCCCGATGCGCGCGGCGAGGGTCGTGAAGTACGCCGACATCTCAGCCAGCGCGTCCTCGTCGAGCGGCACGCTGAAGCCCTCGGCTCGCAGGTTCGCGAGCGTCTGCTCGGCCGACGGCTGGGACGTGCCGTTCGCGAGCGGCCGCACGGCGGTGCACACGAACGAGGCGCCCAGCCGCGCCGATTCCAGATAGACGAGGGGCGCCATGGTCGCCGTGCAGTGCGAATGCACCTCGAGCGGCAGCGCGGGGGCGGCGGTGCGCAGCGCCGGCACGAGCGTGCGCACGCGCTCCGGCGTCAGCAGGCCGCCCGGGTCCTTGAGGTTCAGCACGTCGACGTCGGCGCTCGACGCGATCTCGCGTGCGCGTGCGGCGTAGTAGGAGTCCGTGTGCACCGGGCTGATGCTGTAGACGAGGCCGACGAGCACCTCGTCGGCGCCCTGCTCCTTGGCGATGCGCGCGATGCGCAGATCGGTCTCGACGTCGTTCATCGACTCGGCGACCCAGATCCTCCGGATCCCATTGCGGATCACGCAGCCGAGGGCCAGCCGCATGACGTCGACCGGCGCGCGCTGCCAGGCCATGAAGCGCATGCCGGGCGTGATGAAGCCGAGCGGTGTCTCGGGCATGAGGTCGCGCACGACGCGGATGCGTTCCCAGGGATCCTCGGCGTGCGTGCGCACGGTCATCGCCATGTGCGTGCTGCTGGTGAAGTCGATCGCGCGGAAGCCGACGCGGTCCATCACGGGCGCGATCTCAGCGATCATCGCGGTGGTCAGCGCGTCTGCGCTCCACAGGCTCTGGTGCCCGTCGCGCACGGTGGTGTCGACGAGGCCGATCATGCCGGGCGGATGCGGAAGAGCACGTCGCCGTAGGCCACGGGCGCGCCGTTCGAGCAACAGACCTCGGCGACGACGCCGCGGGCTCCGGCCAGGACCGCGCTCATCAGCTTCATGACCTCGAGGATGCAGACCTGGGTGCTCTCCTCGACCGCGCTTCCGACCTCGACGAAGGGAGATTCGCCCGGGCCGGGCGCGCGGTAGAACGTCCCGACCATCGGGGCAGTGACTTCGACCAGGCCCGGCGGCGCCTGTGCCGGTCCTTCCGGCACGGCGGCCGGGCCTGCGCGGACGGGCGCCTCGCCGCGGCGGAAGCGGATGGTGATGCGAGGTGTCTCGAGCTCGAACTCGTCGAACTGCGACTCGTCGACGAGCCGCAGGATCTCCTTCACGTCGTCCGGCGTGAGATCGGGCGAGTCGCTCATTCCTTCGGCGTCGCAGCGCGGCCGCCGGTCATCGCCGCCGTGATCATCGCCATCGCGCCGCCCGCGACAGGCGTCGCCCGCGGCTTGCGGCTCCACACCGTCTCCGGCCTGCTCTGGAGGATGAAGAGGTCGCCGGTCTGGCGGTCGATCGCCCACTCGACGTCCTGCGGATGCGCGTAGTGCGCCTCGATGCGGCGCCCGATCTCCACGAGCCGGCCGAGCTCCTCGTCACTCAGGCACGGCTGCGCGCGGAGTTCCTCGGGCACGTCGCGCGCGACGGTCGTGGCGGCTGCCGGATCGGCGACGACCTCGGTCGCCTTCGCGCCGATCTGCCTGCGGATGATCTCGCGCGTCACCTTCGAGACGAGGAACGAGTCGGGCGTCACCTCGCCGCCGACGACCGAGACGCCGAGTCCGTAGCTCGCGTCGATCGCGATCGAGGAGCGGTCGCCCGAGACGGGATTGAGCGTGAACATGACGCCGGCCACGCGCGCGTCGACCATGTACTGGACTGCCACGCTCATACCGCCGCGCGTGATGCCATGCGCCTCGCGGTAGGCGATCGCCTCGGGGTTGTGGAAGCTCGCCCAGCAGCGGCGGATGCCGTCCACCACGGCCTCGACCCCACAGATCCAGAGGTACGTGTCCTGGACGCCGGCGAAGCTCGCGTCCGGCATGTCCTCGGCGATCGCGCTCGAGCGCACGGCGACGGGCGGGTCGTGGCAGCCGACCTGGCGCCCCAGCTCGGCGTAGGCATCGGCCACCGCAGCGCCGATGTCGTCGCGCTCGTACGCGGCGGTCGTCACGGCGAAGCCCGGCGGGACGGGGAAGCCGGCGCCGGTCAGCTCGCCGAGGTTGGCGCACTTGCCGCCCACGAGCTCGACCTGGTCGGCGCGCAGCTCCGAGAACGGGATGACGTAGCGCGCGTCGCCCATCTCAGGAGAGGATAGTGACGGTGCCGTTGTCGCCGTCGACGCGCACGCGGTCGCCCGTCTTGATCAGCTTCGTCGCGTGCCCGGTGCCGACGACGGCAGGCAAGCCGTATTCGCGGGCCACGATCGCGGCGTGCGACATCATCCCGCCGATGTCCGAGACCGCGGCGGCGATCTTGGGGAAGACCGGGCCCCAGCTCGGAGCCGTGACCGAGCATACGAGCACCTCGTCCTGCTGCACGCTGCCGATCTCGTTGACGTCGCGGACGACGCGGGCCAGTCCCTCGACCACGCCCGGCGAGGCGGCATAGCCGGTGATGTCCTCGCCCTCGCTGTGATCGGCCCAGGCGCGCAGCCGGTCGGCCGTGACCCCCCACAGGAGCTGCACCGTCGGATCGGTGATGACCTCCGGCACGACGCCGAGCGCCGGCGGCGGCGTCCACTCCGCGAGCCGCGCGAGGATCTCCTTGCGGCGTTTGACCCGCGGCGGCCAGTAGACCGTGCCGCGCGCGGCGGCGCCGCCCGACCACGCGAGCCCGAGGTCGGAGAGCGCCTCGTGCACCTCGTGCGTATTGAGGTAGAAGACGTCCTCCCCGCTCTCGAAGAAGCCGTTCTCGGCCATCACGGCGCCGATCTCGCGCATCTTGTTGAAGAACAGCGACGTGCCCCAGTGCTCGATGAAGAACTTGTGGCCCTCGGCGTGCGGGAACACGTGGCGGCAGAGGCCGAGCATCTCCTCGAACGACGCGCGCTCCTCGGGCGTTGCGAGCAGCTGCGCGTACTCCGCGGCGATGCGGTTGCGCTCGGCCAGCAGCTTGTCCTTGGGGCGGTCGAGGTTCGTGCCCGCGTGGATCTGAGCGATGTACCCCGTGATCGCGGTGAAGGGAAGCCGCAGGTCGTCGGCCCAGGCGCGGTGGTGGTGGTAGAAGCCGTCCCCCGTCGACATGAAGAACCACGGGTGCTCGCGATCCTCCAGATCGGCGATCCAGGCCCTGCCACCCTTGCTCGTCTCGAGCTCGGCCAGCACCTCGGCTGGCGTGCGGCCGTCGGCGAACGAGCCGTCCACGCCATGTGCGATCGCCGCGCTGGCAAGCGCCTTGAGCTCGTCGTCGGGCCGGAACATCGTCGTGTCGTAGCCCGCCACCATCTGCGTCATGACCTGCATCCCCATGTCGGGGAAGGCCCGCTGGCAGAACTGGAAGAAGGTCAGGTAGGCGCCATAGGCCAGCAGCAGCAGCTCGAAGTGCAGCTGGTTCAGCTCGTTGTAGAGCCCGATACAGCGGTCGTAGGCCGTCATCAGGCGGTGGTTCGAGCCGAGCCTGTGGTCGTGCAGCAACTCCTGTTCGTCCTCGATCGCGGGCAGGCGCGGCACCTCGAGCGCCGTGAGCTTGGCGATCGCGCTGTCGACCGCGGCCTGCCAGCGGGCCACGAGCATGTCCCAGTTCTGGTAGTAGAAGCCGATCCGCGGCAGGAAGACCTCGAGTCGCTTCTCGATCTCCGCCGGGTCGCTGACCTCGTTCGAGGTGATGTAGACGTAGCCGTTGACGACGCGGTGCTCGATCCCGAGCACCGTCGGGATCTGGAAGACGCGGCCCTGGTAAAGGCCGATCGAGAGGTAGCACGACTCCGCCGTGATCATGTCGAACGCCGGCATCGGCTCCGGGAAGTGCATCCCGTTGTAGAACCAGAAGCGGTTCTCCTCGGCCTCCCGCCGCGCCGGATCGAAGAGGAGGTAGTACGGATACATCTCCTCCCAGCCCTCGGCACCTTCGGGAGTGGGCACGGCGAACGGGCTGAGGAACGTGGTCTCGGCGTGCGGCTCGGACATGCTGCCTCCAGGGCGGACTCGCTGCGTGTGAGCGTACCGTTCCGGCGGTGCGTGTCGTCGACGTCTGTGAGCACTCCGTGCCGATCTCGCGGTTCGCAGAGGGGCTCTCGGCGCTCGCCGCCGCCTACGACCCGCCGATCGCGGCCGGAGAGGCGCTCTTCTCAGCCGCGGAGGCGCGCTTGCTGCATCGCCACGGAGGACTCCGCCCGGATCGCGACGTCCTCGTCTTCGACCCCGTGCATTGCTACGGCGTGCCCGGCTTCCTTGCCATCCTCGGCGAGCTCAGCACATCGTTGCCGCGCTCGGCCTCGGCGGCGCCGAGGTCAACCCGCTCGCGTTCCAGCCGTTCGGCGGGCTGACGGACGACGCCCGCGTCGAAGGCGGCCGCGTGGCACCTCCCGCGCTCCCGGGCATCGGCTTCGAGGGCCGCGCCCAGCTGCACAAGCTGGTGCTCTCTGCATATAAAGGGGTCAGACCCCTTTATATGCACGCTCAGCCGGGCTCGCGGCCGTAGATCGCCTCGCGCAGTCCCTGCGTGTAGCCGATCGCGTGCAGTCGCGCGAGGTCGGAGTAGCCGCCGAAGCGCGAGGCGTCGCCGGCGATCTCGGGCACGTGGTCGGTTCGGAGGACGCCCGTGTAGTCGACGTCGCGGTAGGCCTGCATGCAGGCGAGCATGTCCGTCTGGCCCTCGTCGTGGAACGTCTCCACGAAGCGCTCCGCGGTGCCCCGCACGTCGCGGAAGTGCACGAAGTGAATGCGCTTCTGCTCGCCGAACTCGCGGATCACGGCGGGCACGTCCGGCGTCATGAGCGTGAAGTTGCCCTGGCAGAGCGTGATGCCGTTGACCTCGCTGGGATTCATCTCGAGCAGGCGGCGGAAGCCGTCGACGGTCGAGTGGATGCGGTCGATGCCGCGAACCGACGGCAGGGGCGGATCGTCGGGGTGCATCGCGAGCCGCACGCCGGCCTCCTCGGCGATGGGCACGATGCGCTCGAGGAACCAGCCGAGGTTGCGGACGAGATCCTCGCTCGGCACCACGCCGGCGGACGTCAGGGGCGCACCCTCGAGCAGTGCGGCGTCGAAGCCCGAGACCGCGGCACCGGCACGGCCCGGGAGCCGGGAGGACGTCCGCAGCCAGCTGAGCACCGCCGCCCAGTTGTAACAGAGCACCGGAATCCCGAGCCGGCCCATGTTCCGCACAAGGCCGGCGAAGATCTCGAACTCCTCCTCCCGCCCTGGCCGGCCCAGCCGGATCGCCTCCATGGGCGGGTTGTCCTCGATCACATCGAGGCTGAACCCTTCCTCGGCCAGCAGCTCCTGGTAGAGCTTGAGCGGCACGTATTCCCACGGCATGTCGACGCGCGCCTCGCGCCAGTCGAAGTGATGGCGCGGCAGGACGCCGACGGCGCGGTCGACGCCGATCTGGCGCAAGGCGCGCCAGAACGGGGTGGGCGCGGGCTCGAGGAGGATCTCCGCGAGCTCGATGCGAGCCGGGGGCGTCACGCGCTCGGCAGTCTAGTCAGCAGCGGCGTACGGGTCGGCAGCAGCCGCCAGCCCGAACACACCGGCGAGCAGCTCGTAGGAGCGCTTGCGCGCCTCGTGGTCGTGCGTGATCGTCACGACCAGCACCTCCTCGGCTCCGTACTCGTCCGCGACCTGCTCGAGCCCCGAACGAACGGTCTCGGGGGTGCCGACGAGCAGCCGACGGCCCGAGGCGGCTTCGGACTCGCCGGGCTGCGCGAAGAACGCGAGCGCCTTCTCGACGGACGGGACCGCGATCAGCCGGCCGCGGCGCAGCAGCGTGATCGCCATTCGCGTGCTGGAGGCGAGGCGCTCCGCCTCCTCGGCGCTGTCGGCGCAGATCGCCGCGACGCAGACGCTGACTTCGGGCTGCTCGCGGCGCCGCGGCAGGAAGCGCTCGCGATAGAGGCGTGCGTTCGCTGCGCCTGCGGGGTTGATGAAGTCCGCGATCGAGTACGGCAGCCCGAGCTGCCCGGCCCAGATGGCGCTCTGCGGAGAGGAGCCGAGCAGCCAGACGTCAGGCCTGCCCGGTGCGCCCGGCAGGGTCGCGAGCCGCGCGAACGGATGGTCTTCGGGGAAGTCGTCCTCGACGTAGGCGAGCAACTCGGTGAGCTGCTCCGGGAAGTCGTCGGGAGACATCTGGCGGCGGTCGCGCTGGAGCGCGAACATCGTCTCGCGATCCGACCCGGGCGCACGGCCGATGCCGAGGTCGATGCGGTCGCCGTGCAGGCCGCCGAGGATGCTGAACGTCTCGGCCACCTTGAGCGGGCTGTAGTGCGGCAGCATCACGCCGCCGCTTCCCACCCGGATGCGCTCGGTGACCGCCGCGATCTCGGCGATCAGGATCTCGGGCGCGGCGCTCGCGAGCATCGGCATCCCGTGGTGCTCGGCGACCCAGTAGCGCGAGTACCCGAGCGCGTCCGTCAGCCGCGCGAGCTCGACGCTGTTCCGCAGCGCTTGCCCGCCGTTCCCGCCCTCCGCGATCGGCGACTGGTCGAGGACGCTGAGCCGCAACGCCATCAGCGCACGGGCGTGGGCAGGTGCGGGCGCGCGCGCAGGTACTGCGCGGGCCACGCTTCGCTCTCCACGCCCAGCTCGGCGGCGGCGCGCAGGGGCCAGGAGGGATCGCGCAGCGACTCGCGGCCGAGCAGGATCACGTCGGCGTCACCCGCCACGAGGATCTCCTCGGCCTGCACCGGGTCGGTGATCAGGCCGACGGCCGCGGTCGCGATGGCGGCTTCGCGGCGGATCGCCGAGGAGAACGGCACCTGGTAGCCGGGCCCGAGCGGGATCTGCTGTGCCGGGGAGAGCGCTCCCGACGAGCAGTCGACGAGATCGACGCCGAGCGGGCCGAGCAGCTTCGCGAGCTCGATGGAATCCTCGAGCGACCAGCCGCCGTCCACCCAGTCGCTGGCCGAGATGCGCACCGAGAGCGGCAGCTCGGCGGGCCATGCGCCGCGCACGGCCTCGACGACCTCGAGCGGCAGCCGCGTGCGTCCCTTGAAGTCCCCGCCGTAGCGATCGGTGCGCATGTTCGAGAGCGGCGAGAGGAACTCGTGCAGCAGGTAGCCGTGGGCCGCATGGAGCTCGAGCAGGCGAAAGCCGGCCGCGAGCGCGCGCCACGCGGCCGCTGCGAACGCCTCGATCACGTCGCCGATCTCTGCGACGGTGAGCTCGCGCGGCACCTGCCAGCCGTCGTCGTAGGCCAGGGCGCTCGGCGCGACCGCCTGCCAGCCGCCGTCGCGCGGCGCGAGCG
>JALYLC010000317.1 GCA_030774435.1 Actinomycetota bacterium | reverse complement strand
ATGCTCCTTCGATAGGGGAGTCCAATAAACTCCCGCTGCGCTCCAGGCCAGGTGTGACAGTCGAAGAAGAGGCAAAGCCTCCGCAACTTCAACGCTAGAGCCTACGCGCTGGCACCACCGTAGCAGTGATGCGCTGGCGCCGTATTCACAGTTCCCGCAAAATGGACGAACTCCAGTCAGCGCATTGCGGACGACTATGGCCGCCTCCTCGATGTCAAAACGATGTCAATCAACGCTCTGAGCGAAGCTCAACCCGTAGCGCGCAAGTGCCTGCAACCACGGGGATTCACGGCTAGCGGTAGGTACGCTTATGAGGGCAGCGTGTGATGAAGCCTGGCCCAATTCAAGCTGCGCCGCCGGGCTGATCGGGCTCGAGGCCGATCCCGCCCCACACGACCTGCTCCCAGCCGTGCTCCGGCAGGCCCATCGCGGCCCGCTGCTCGGCCGTCATGGGCGCGATATGAGCGCGAGCGGCGCGGGCGGACGCAATCATCGAGTCCTGCAACATCGCCGCGGGGGGCGGGGAGGCGGGCGCCGCGTTCAGCCAGCCGGCCAGCCAGGCTTCCAGCGACGGCGCGATCTCACGCAGTGCCAGCCGATAGGTGACGTCGTCGTCCAACTCGACCTCGTCGTAGCCGTTCTCGAGCATGCGACCTGTGGAGGCATCCAGACAGTAGAAGTGACTCCCGGTGATCGCGACCAGCGGCAACAGGTCGTCGGACCACTCATCGTCCTCGGCTTCGCTCGGCGGCGACGATCGCAGCTCGCGGTGGGCGGCAAGCAATTCGCCGGCCGAGAGCAGGCCCATGCCGGGGCCGAAGCCGCCGTCGGCCACCTCCAGGTAGAGGCGGCGCAGGAAGCCAGGCAACGGCGCGCCGAGCTCCGATTGCACCTGGTCGAGGGCAGCCGCAGTGGCTGGTGCAGGCAACGGCGTCTCCGCAGGCGTGGACATCTCCGCCTCCACCTGATGTGCGCGCTCATGCAGCGCAGGATCGAATGGCGAGCCCGACTGAATCGAGGCGACAAGCCGCGTCAGATCGTTGGCCGCCGACTCGACGCCCAGCCGCAACTCTCCGGCCGACATGCCGCCGACCGCCTGGTCGAACCGCGTTGGTCGCGCATCCCTGCGCCGCACGGGGTCGCGGGCACGCTCGCGCAGACGGGCGATCAGGGCGTCACTGCCGGCGTCCATGCGATCACGCTACCAGGGGTCGACGACGTGCACGGCTCGGGCCGCATGCGTGCTATTAGATGCGGCTTGGTAACGCGCGCGGCAACGGTCGGGGTGTCCTGGGTGTTCAGTTCGTCCCGCAGCGCACACACGCGCCGGTGATCCTTCAGCAAGGAGCGGCAACACATGAGCGAGAACTCGGACCCTGCTACGCAGGCCCTGCCACCCGATGACGTCCGCCGCAATCTCTCCACGGCGCGCCCGGACGACGGGGCGCTAGCCCACCTCGCGCTGGCCGGAGACACGTACACGATTCTGCTGACTGGCGCCGACACGGCCGGCCGCTTCACTCTCATCGACATGCTCGTTCCGCCAGGCGGCGGTCCGCCGCCGCATCGTCACGACTTCGAAGAGACATTCACGATCCTCGAGGGCGAGATCGAGGTCGGCTTCCGCGGCGAGACGTCGCTCGTCCGAACCGGCGAGACCGTCAACGTGCCGGCCAACGCGCCGCATTTCTTCCGCAACGTCTCAGATCAGGCGGCGAGGTTGCTGTGCACCTGCTCTCCTCCTGGACAGGAGGAGTTCTTCCTGGCGGTCGGAGACCGCGTTGGGAGCCGTACCGCGCCTCCGCCGCAGCTCGACGATGCAGCCAGGGCTGAGCGCATGGCTCGAGCCGTCGAACTCGCCCCGCGCTATCGCACTGAGCTGCTCAAACCCTGACCGCCGACGCCTCCGGGGACGGCGTCGACGCCGCTCTTGCGATGGCGAGGGTGCTTGCGCTTGCCGCACTTCGGCTGGCCGAATCGGGCGAGCCTCGCTAAGAAGCTCTCACAGAATCAGCGTGGCTGATTCTGTGAGAGCTTCTGAGAGTTTGCTTCCGCGACATCGGCCGGCTCGACGCTCGTGGTGTTTACGACACGAGGCGGTAGACGATGGGGCTGGGGTTGGAGGCGGAGTAGTCGCCGATGAGGGCCGCCCAGGAGTCGGGCAGCGGTGCGTTGACCGGTGTCAGGTAGATCGTGAGCGTCGCGCCTTTGCCGGAATATGCGGGGTAGAGGGGCGGGTTGGTCGTATCGCCGATGTACACCAGGACGTAGCCCTGGACCGTGATGGTTGCACCGCCGGTGAGAGGCCAGTTGCCGGTCGTGTCTTGTGCGATGGGCATGATGCCGAGACGTGGCGAGTCAACTTTCTTGACGTAGTAGTTGCCGTTTACGTCTTGTCCGAAGACGTCGCTGAAGGAGTCGGTGTTGCTGCCGATCCGCGCGTCGAAGCCCTTGTTGGTGATGTTGCCGTCGCCGCCGCCGGTCTGCGTCTTCACGGTCTGGCCGATCGTGATCGGGCAGGCGTCGGCCCCGCCGTAGGCGTTGCCCTTGATCACGTCTGCGATCTGGTTGAAGCCGTAGAACTTACAGTCGGGCCCGGCGGGGGTATTGATCAAGCCGCCGGCCTGAGAGCTGGTATTGGGTGCGATCGCGAGCTGTGTCGGAGGCTTGTAGGAGAACGCGCCTGAGCGCACGCCGAGTGGTAGCCAGCCGCCGACTCCGGTCACCTGCGCGGCCTGTGCGATCGCGCGCGCGCTCTCTTTCATGCTGACGATTCCCAGAAGCTGGCTGAACGCACCTGTGCTGGTCGTGTGGACGACGACGCAGGCGCTGGCGGGCGCGAGTGTCGTGGCGCCGAAGCCGCCGTCGCAGGAGCTAGTGTTGGTGCTCGTCACGACGACCTGGTCGACGATCGATCCGTCAGCGCCGTTCTGTCTTCTCCCGGCGTAGTCGCGGGCGGCGGCATCGGCGTTGAGCGTGCTGCCTGGAAGATCCTTGACGGCTGCCAGGGCGGCCGCGTCGGCGACTCCCTGCTGGTTGCGGCGCTGCAGGAGAGCATTGCCCCCGTCGACGACGAGGGCCGCGATCCCCAGCAGGGCCGCCAGCACAAGCACACAAAAGACCAGAGCCTGGCCATCTTCTTGGCGCCGTAGCGCCTGAAATCGGGTTTTCAATTGAGTACCCTCACAGTCCGTGTCGTCGTGAGATTGCCGGAGAAGAGCGTCACCCCGAGGATGGTGACACTGGCCGGATAGGTGGAGGTGACCGTGATCGGAGTGCTCGGTGCCCAGGTGCTGTTCACGGTGACCGCGAGGCCAGTCGAGTTGAACGTCGTGCTCGTGCCGAGCGCGGTGCCGGCCCGCACCGTCGCCTTGATCGTCGAGGTGCGACCAGGCTCGGCCACTCCGGCCATCGTCGACGCCCGGCGTGCACCCTCGCTCGTCGCGGCGCTGACCTCCTGAAACTGCAAATACACCTGCCCGAACTCAACGACCACATACAGGAGCGTGAGCAAGATAGGCAGAAACAACGCCACCTCGACGGCCGACTGGCCACGCTCGCCGCGCGCTCGAGTTCGCATCATCGCTCCAGCTGCTTCGTCGCCGTGGCCTGCAAGGTGAAAACCTGAGCGGCCTGCCCGAGCAAGCTGAACGTGATGGGATGGGTGACGGTCACGGTGACCGTGCCCGGATACGACCAGGTCACCCCCGGCGGCGACGCCGTCGAGAGATAGGTCACCGCGATCTCAGAGTCGGTCAATCCGACCGTGGGAGATATGGACTTCGCAGCCGCTCGTGCGGCGACCGTGGGATCGCTCCCATGATTGACGGCCGCAGCGCGCACCGCGGCATTCGCGGCCGACGTCACCTGCTCGTAGCTGAAGAACGCCGCCCCCACCTTCAAACATCCAAAGATGACCAACACAAGCACGGGCAACACGAGTGCCAATTCCACCGTCGACTGTCCACGAGAGCGGCGGCACGCGCCGATCAGAGTTTCGAATCGGCGACGCTGCCGGGGGCTGTCGGCCTTGTTTGTGTCGCGATCCATGCGGCCACCGTAAGCCCGTCCGGAGAAATCGGGGAATCCCCCTTTAAGGTGGCCCACGTGCGTCGCATCTGCGCTAATGCCGCGCCTCGGATGTCCTCGCGCGTCAGGCGCCTCGCAACACCTCACCCAGCGCGTCCAGCAGCGAGCCCATGCCCTGCTCTCGCAACGGGGGCGGTTCATGACCGTCGAGGAAGGCTCCGTGCTCGGTGAGCGTCAGCCGAGTGCCGGAACCGGCCGACTCGAACTCGATCGTCACGAGCGAGACCGAGATACGCGTTCCATCCATCAGCATCTCGTAGGTGTAGACGATGCGTTCGTCCGGGATGATGTCCCAGTAGAGGGCCGTGTACGTGAGGATCGGGCCGCCTTTTGGCCCGCCCACGTTCGCCTCGCGTCCGCCGACCCTGAAGTCGAGCTCGTGGGGGCTGCTCTCCCATTCCGCCGGGCCGCTGAACCATCGAGCTTTCGCCTCGGCGTCTCCCCAGGCGGCGAAGACGCGCGCCGGCGAGGCGGCGTAGGTGCGCTCGATGGAGAAGCTGGAATGCTCGACGGAACGCTCCGTCACGCATCGCTCCCGTGTCTCGGGTCGGCGGTCGGCCCGGAGAGATGTGCATCGAGGCGATCGAGTCGCCGCTCCCAGCCGGCGCGCCGCTCGCCGATCCATCGCTCCGCCGGCCGAAGTGCCGCCGCTTCCATGCGATAGGTGCGCACCCGTCCGACCTTTGTCGAGCGGACGAGCCCGCTGCGCTCGAGCACGCGCAAATGCTGGAGCACCGCGGGTAGCGACATCGGGAGCGGCTCGGCGAGAGAGCTGACCGAAGCCGGTTGGCGACTGAGCGAGCTCGCGCCTCCCAAGGGGGCGATCAAAGGAGACACAGCAATGAGCAAGGTCACGTGTGATCTCGCAATCTCCCTCGACGGCTTCGTCGCGGGTCCCAATCAGAGCCTCGAGG
>JALYLC010000316.1 GCA_030774435.1 Actinomycetota bacterium | reverse complement strand
CCAGGGCGCCGCGGCGGAAAGGCGTGAGCGATCAGGGCACGGCAGCCTGCCGTCAGCGTTCGAACACGCGAAACGAGCCGATCTCCCGCGTCGCGGTGACGACCGGCGGCTCGTCGCAGCGGTCGGCGACACCCGCCTGAAACCGCTTGAACGACTCGAGCCCGGTAAGCGGATTCTGCCCGGCGTCCCCCTCGACCGAGGCGAGGTGAACGAACGTGACGCCATCCTCGAGCTGGAACGTCGCATACCGCAGTCCGGCGGGCTCGGTCCGGTGCAGCTCGTCGTACACGGCGCGCACGAGCTCCTCGTTCTCCGCTGCCTGCTCGGGCTTGACCTTGTAGCGAACCATCACGCGTCGCATGTCGTCTCCTTCGATTGATCGTGGGGTGTCCTGGGTTACTCGGCGCCGGCGGGAACCGGCTGCGGCTCGCGGAGCGCAGCGCGCTCGACGACGACCGCCAACTCGTCGCGGCGAACGAGGAGGAGCGTGATCGGAAGTGCGCTCAGCGCGATGGCTCCGCACACCCACAGCGCCAGCTGGAAGCCGCCGGTGAGCGCCGACGCCCGATCGCTGCCCTCCTGCAGCAATGTGGTGTAGTGACTCGTCGCGACCGAGGATGCGATTGCGACGCCGATCGCCCCACCGAGCTGCTGAGAGGTGTTGAGAAGCCCGGAGGCCAGGCCGGCCTCGCTCTCGCCGATGCCGGCGAGCGCTGCGATCGAGACCGGGATGAAGGCGAATGCGGTGCCCGCGCCTGCGATGAAGAACGGGCCGGCCAGGTCGTACCAGAAGTGGCCATGCACCGGCACCTGCGTCGCCCACAGCACGCCGGCACCGATCAGTGCCATTCCAAGTGCCATGACGAGCTTCGCCGAGCCGCGCGTCACGAGAGCCTGTGACAGACCCGCGAGCGCGACCGAGGTGACCGACGCCGCGAGCCAGGCGAGACCCGTCTGAAGCGCCGAGTAGCCGAGCACCTGCTGCATGTAGAGCGTGCCGACGAAGATGAAGCCGAAGAAGCTTCCGCCGAGCAGGAGGCCCACGGCGTTGGCACCGGAGAGCGTCCTCAGGCGGAAGATCTTGAGTGGCAAGAGCGGGGCTGCGACACGCGTCTCGATGATCAGGAATGCGAGCAGCGAGGCCGCGGAGACAGCGAGCAGCGTCACCGTTCTGGTTGCGCCCCAGCCGATCTGCGGTGCCTTCGAGATTGTGTACACGAGCAGCAGCAGGCCACCCGTCGCCGCCAGTGCGCCGAACGGGTCGTACCGCCTGCGGGCCGTCTCGAGCCGGCTCTCCGGCACGATGCGCGGCGCGAGCAAGAGAGCCGTCGCGCCGACCGGAACGTTGAGATAGAAGATGTACTCCCAACCGGCATAGCGGGTGAGCAAGCCACCGGCGATCAGGCCGACGGTCGCGCCGCCCGCGCCGATACCGCCCCACACACCGAGCGCCTTGTTGCGCTCCGGGCCCTCCTCGAACATGTTCATGACGATCGAGAGCGCCGCCGGCAAGACGATCGCCGCGCCGATCCCTTGCACGCCGCGCATCCCGATCAGGAACGAGTCGCTCGTCGCGAGTGCGCAGCCAAGAGACGCGGCCGTGAACGTCGCCAATCCGGCCATGAGCACCCGACGGCGTCCGAGGAGATCCGCTGCCCGGCCGCCGAGCAGGAGGAATCCGCCGAACGTGATGCCGTACGACGTGACGACCCACTGGAGATTCGATTCCGAGAAGTGGAGCTTCTCGCCGATCGTCGGCAACGCGACATTGACGATCGTGAGGTCGACGATTGTCATGAAGTACGCAACTGCCAATACCGCGAAGGCCCGCCAGCGGTGAAGCTCGCCAGAGCCGGAGCTCACTTGCTTGTTTTCATTCATAACTCCTCCATCTGCGCACGAGTTGTCACATGTGTGACGCGCTGCGGACGACCGACTCATCGGTCGCAGCGAAAACGCGAAAAGGCCATCAGGAGCGCGGGCTCGTCACCGGCGTTGCGCAACGTCCGCAGGGGCAGCGAGTCGAAGCACAGCAGCGCGCCGCTTCCGAAGCACCGGCGCGTGCCCCCGAGGCACTCCAGTTCGATCATCCCCGCCCGCACGAGGACGATCGCGTCCGTCCATTCGCGCCGCTCATACGGGAGCTCGCCGCCCGCCGCGACCGTGACATGGCGCGCTACGAAGCGCGGCGGGAGATCTCTGTGAGCGCTGACGGGGGTCGTTCGGGGTCGGGCTTCCCCTTCATCAGATCGCATCGGCGAGGCCGAACTTGGCGAAGGCGCCGGGCAGGCGGAAGAGCGTGATCTCTGCAATCAGGCCGCGCTCGAGGCGCAGCAGACAGATGGCGAACGCCGTGTGCTCGGAGGTGCCAGGCCGGCGGTGGTAGATGGCAAAGGCCGGCTGGCGGTTGGCTGCGGTCGCGACGGTCCGCACCGGCCCCGGGCCGCTTGGCGCGAAGACGTGTTGGGCGAAGAATGTCGCGATCGCCTCGCGCCCGTCGTACCAGGATGGCGTCGGGGGCATAATCATGCGCGCGTCGGCGCTCAGGACGGCCGCCACGCCGTCGGAATCGCGTTGCTCGAACGCCTCCATCAGGCGCGCGAGCAGCGACTGCTCGCCCTCGCTGGTGGGCGAGCCGGCAAGCCAGCCGCCGTCACGGTTCGGCAAGTGCCGGGCGAGCGTCGCGTGCGCTCGTTGCAACGCGCTGTTGACCGAAGCGCTGGTCGTTGCGAGCGACGCCGCGGTCTCCGCCGCCGACCATTCCAGGACGTCGCGCAGGATCAGCACGGCTCGCTGTCTGGGAGGGAGGTGCTGGATCGCCGCCAGGAAGGCGAGCTCGGTCGTCTCCCTGGCGATCAGAGCCGCGTCGGGCCCGTCCTCGCTCGTCGCCGCCTCTTCCAGAAGCCACTCGGGATACGGCTCCAGCCAGGGGACGTCGAGTGGCGGCAGGGGCGGCGCGGACGGGTCCGCCGGGCCTGTGATCTCCGGAGGCAGCACACGCCGCTTGCTGCGCCTGAGGAGGTCGAGGGAGGCATTGGTGGCGATCCCGTACAGCCAGGCTCGAACGGTCGAGCGATTCTGGAAGCTCTGACGCTTCGACCAGGCACGCAGGAACGTGTCCTGAACGAGATCCTCGGCCTCTTCCAGCGAACCGACGATGCGGTAGCAGTGCAACTGCAACTCGGGGCGATAGCGCTCGATCAGCCGCGCGAACTCGCTCCCGTCGCCTGCGCGCGCCGCGACGAGCCGAGACTCCTCGACCGTCGCCGTCGAGGAGTCGACGCCTAGCTTCTCCATGAATGCCTCATCATGGGTATGACACTGGGCCGGTACACGATTCATCGGTCGCCCGAGAGCGCCAAGGCCTGCCATATGGTTGCGTCATGGCATCCTCGGTCGAATCGAGGGGATTCGCGACCGAGTTACCGGAGAGCGGCGTGAGCGCGGTGACGCTCGAACCGTGCCGGGCGTGACCTCGATCACCGAGCTCCTGGGAGTAGAGCGGCCGATACTCCAGGCGCCGATCGGCGGCTGCGCCGGCGCCGAGTTGATCGCAGCGGTCTCGCAGGCAGGCGGGCTCGGCATCCTCCCGTGTACCTGGTCGTCGCCGGCCGTCATCACCGAGCAGGTCGAGGCGATCCGCACGCGCACGGACCGGCCATTCGGGGCGAACCTGGTGCTCGTGTTCGACGTCGATGCGCAACTCGCTGCCCTGCTTGCGGCTCAGGTACCCGTCATCACCTTCTCCTGGGGTCGAGCGGGCAGGCAGCGCGTGGCTCGCTGCCATGCCGCGGGAGCCCGCGTCGCGCTCCAGGTCGGCACGGCTACGGCCATCACGAGTGCGCTCGAGGACGGCGTCGACGTGTTGATCGCGCAAGGCGTCGAGGCCGGCGGCCACGTTCAGTCCACCACGCCGCTGGTCGTGCTGCTGCCCGATGCGCTGGCTACCGCCGGAACGACGCCGGTAGTGGCAGCCGGCGGGCTTGCCACTGCTGCAGATGTGCGGGACGTCCTCGAGCAAGGGGCGGCAGCCGCCATGCTCGGCACGCGCTTCGTCGCGTCACGAGAGAGCGAAGCGCACGCGACGTACAAACGCGCTCTCGTGGCCGCGACCAAAGAGGACTCGCGCTACACACTCTGCTTCGACGGAGAATGGCCGTTCGCACCGCACCGAGTGCTCCAGAACGCGACACTGGATGCCTGGGAGGCAGCGGGCTGCCCGCAGCCGGGAGCGCGTCCCGGCGAAGGCGATATCGTTGCGCGCCGCGCCGGCGGCTACGTGCTCACGCGATATTCCGACGACCCGCCTCGTGTCGGTGATCGCGGCTCGATCCTCGCATCCTGCCTGTATGCCGGAACGAGCGTCGCCGGAATCGATGACATCCCGGGCGCAGGCGAGTTGGTCAGTCGCCTCGACCCGCGCTGAGCGGCATAGAGCGCGTTTCGGAATGAGCGTGTGCGGCTGGGGTGGATGGAGCGAGCAGGGGCGCCCCGGGCCCGCCTCGCGCAGCGAGCGAGCGCCCGGGTCGGGCGGAAGTCAATTGCCGGGGTGCACCCCACCACGCCTCAAACCCACGCCCGCGAGATGCGCGCCCTGGCAATTGACTGCAGGCCGATCCAGCCGCTCGGACACCACGATCATTCAGTGAGAACGTCTCATGCCTCGTATGCGAACGTCACGGTTACCTGCGCGGACACGGTCACGGGGCCGATCTGCACGGGCGGAGCCGAGCTGGCGCTCTTCCCGGCGGCGTCGGCGGCGTACATGATCGGGCCGCCACCGCCGCTGTTCTCGGAGATCGTCGTGGTGCCGAGGATGTGCACGCCCATCGCCGCGGCCGCGGCGTCGGCCTTCGAGCGGGCGTCGGCGAGCGCGCTGCGCAGTGCGTCCCGGTAGGCGGCGGACTGCTCGGCGAGGGAGAAGGAAGGGCCGTTGACCGAGTCGGCGCCGGCCCTGGTCGCGGCGGCCATGACCTCGCCCGCCTGGGCGGGGTCGTGGATCGTGACGCTGAGCGACTGGTCGCTGATGAAGCGGCCCTCGTGCTCCCAGTCGCGCGACGTGTTGACGCCCTGGGTCTCGAGATCGGCGTCGGCGATGTGCACCGAGCCGAGAGAGCGCAGCGCCTGCAGAACGGCCTTCATCTTGTCCGAGGCGACGGACTGGGCGTCATCGCTCGAGGCCCCGTCGCCGTGCACGGAGACTCCGACGATCGCGGTGTCGGGCTGCAGGTCGACGTCGCCCGAGCCCGTGAAGGTGAGCGTGCGGTCGCTCGGCGCGATCGCGGCGCCGGGAGCGGCCGTCGCGGCCGCGAAGGCCGCTTCAGGGCCGGAGCCTCCGCGCAACGAGAACGCGAGTGCGAGCGCAAGCGCGACGGCGAGCGCAACGAGGGCGAGTGGACGGGTGCGGTACGAGTGGGACACGGGCTTCCTCCAGGTCGGTAGCCCTGTGACCGCCTCCGGCCCGCGTTGGTTCCCGTCAGTGCGTCAGAAGCTCTCACAGAATCAGCGTGTGTGGTCAGGGTCGCCGCAGATCTGGTTGTCGGGCCACCCCAATCGCCCACCACCACTCACGACGCCCGACAACCAGACCGCAGGCGATTCGAGACCTCCGAACGCCACGCTGATTCTGTGAGAGCTTCCTAGAGCGAGAGCGTGTACGCGCCCTGCGCATTGCCCACGGCGCGCACGCGCACGTACACCGTGCCCGCTACGGGACCCGGCGTCGTCACGCTCTGCGGGGTGCTGCCCGACGCACTGGCGAGGATCGCGCCCGAGGAGTCGAGCAGCGCGACCTCGAGCACCGCCGTGGCTTCGAACGTCAGCGTCGCCGTCACGGTCGAGCCGGCCGCGGGAACGGCGAAGACGTCGTCGTTGGCCGCGCAGGCGACGCCCGAGGTGGTGGTAACCAGATCCACCGCCGTCGCCTGGGCAAGCGTGTCGTTGGGCTCGAAGCCGTCGTCGCTGCAGGGGGGCGGCGGCGCGCACGCACCCGAGGTCTGGAACGCCGGCACGGCCGCGGCGATGCGTCGCTCGAGATCGCAATCGACCGCTGCGGAGGGCGCCGCGCGGC
>JALYLC010000315.1 GCA_030774435.1 Actinomycetota bacterium | reverse complement strand
GCCGATCCAGCCCGCGTGACGGCCGTCGGGTTCGAATGGCGACGGCATGGCGTAGGCGGGGCCGTGGCCGGCGCCGGAGACGCGCCCGTGATCCGGCGGGTGGTTGCGCGTAACGCGACAGCGCGCGCCGGCTTCAGCGCCTTGAGCTGCAAGGTCAGCGTTGTGCGGGCGAGCCGACGCCAAGTGCTGCGCTCGACGCTGCGCTTCGCTTCGTGTCCGCTAACGTGGATGAGCTGGCTGTGCCTATGCTGGTGCCGTGCTGGGACATCTACGGGAAGGGAGGCGAGAGCTATGCGCATCGCGCTCGTCTCGACCTATCCGCCGCGCCCCTGCGGTATTGGGGCGTTTGCTGCCGATGTGCGTGGTGCGCTCCTTGGCGTGGGTGATGTAGACCGCGCAGAAGGGGTTGTGGTCGTCAACGAGCCGTCTCGTCCGCAGCGGCCCGGGCTTCTTGCGACGATCGTCCAGGAGGTTCGCGGCGACTACACACGTGCGGCCCGGATCTTGGATCGCTCGGACGTTGACGTGATCCTGCTTCAGCACGAGTACGGCATCTTCGGCGGCGCTGACGGCGAATACGTGCTCTCGCTTGCCGAGGAGCTCTCACAGCCTCTGGTCGTGACGCTGCACACGGTGTTGTCGGAGCCGACAGTTCATCAGGCCAAGGTGCTCGGTGCTCTATGCTGTCAGGCCGAGCAGGTGATCGTGATGACCGAAACGGCGCGACGTCTGCTCGTCGAGAACGGAACGTGCGCGGTAGACAAAGTGCGGATCGTTCCGCATGGGGCGCCGATCGTTCTCGCCGAGCGCGCCGCCGAATCTATGGCGGCACGGGCTACGGCTGAGGAGGTATGGATTCGCGGGACATTTGGCGTCGTAAGGGAGCGGTTCCTGCTCTCGACGTTCGGGCTGATCTCCCCCGGGAAGGGCATCGAGACGGTGATCGAGGCGCTGCCGTCGATCGTCGAGCGCCATCCCGAGGTGCTGTACATCATCGCCGGCCAGACGCATCCGGACGTGGCCCACCGCGAAGGGGAGCGGTATCGGGTGTCGCTCGAGCAGGCGGTGCTCGACCTCGGGCTCCAGAACCATGTCGAGTTCGACAATCGCTTCTTGGCGGTCGGGGAGATCGCAGACCTGCTCGCGGCGACAGACGTCTTCGTGACGCCGTACAAGGGGCGCGAGCAAGTCGCCTCGGGGGCGCTCACTTATGCCATCGCCGCGGGCTGCGGCGTTGTCTCGACGCCGTACTGGTATGCGCAGGACATGCTCGCCTCGGGCGCCGGCGAGATCGTCCCGTTCGCCGATCCTGCCGCCCTCGCCGACGTCGTCTGCCGCTACATCGAGGAGCCGACGCGACTCGCCGCGGCCCGGGCTGCGGCACGAACGGTCGGTGCCCGACTGGCGTGGCCGTCGGTCGCAGATGCGACCGCGGCGGTTCTGCGCGAGGCCGTCCAGCTGGCGCCGCTCCGTCGCCGTTCGGTCGATCGCCGCGACCCTCGGCTCGTGAGCATACGAACCGATCATCTGCTCAGGCTCGTCGACGACGTGGGGATCGTGCAGCACGCGAACGGCGTGATCCCGAACCGCCAGAGCGGCTACTGCGTCGATGACGTCGCGCGGCTGGCGGTTGTTGCGCTCGAGCTCGCGCGTCGAGGCGACGAGCAGGTCTGGACGCCGATTGTCTACCGCTCGCTCGCGTTCCTCCAGGACGCGACCGACCCGCAGGCAGGGATGCGGAACTTCATGGGATACGACCGCCGCTGGCTCGATGAGCCCCATCTGGGCGACCATGTCGGCCGCGCTGTGTGGGCGCTGGGCGACATCCTCTCCACCGCATGGGTGCCCGCCTTCGTTGGGCCCACGCGCCGCTTGCTCGACGTGATTGTCGGTACGCTCGGGGCGGAGATGTCGCTGCGCACCGGCGCGTACGCCGCGCTCGGACTGGCTCGCCTCGACTCGGACCGTCGGCAACCGGCCGGGCTGCAATTAGTTGAGCGAGTCGCCGACCACCTGGCGACCGCCTTCGAGACGCAGTCCTCCGCGGAGTGGCGCTGGTTTGAGGATGCGCTTAGTTACGACAACGCCTGCCTCCCTCACGCGCTGATTATCGCCGGCGTCACGCTCGACCGACAAGATCTGACGGCGACCGGCCTGGACGCGCTTCGCTGGCTCGGCGACGAGTCGGGCCTCGCCGAGGGGACGCTGCGCCTGACAGGCCATGTCGGTCGCCGTCGCGGCGAACCCGCGCCGGGTGGTGGGGACGAGCAGCCGCTCGACGCTTCCGCCTTCGTCTCAGCGGAGCTCGCCGCGCTCGCGGTTAGCGGTGATCCGGAGCACGCGCTGCGCGCGCAGACCGCGTTCGACTGGTTCCTCGGTCGCAACCGGCTCAACCGGCCACTGTGCGACTTCGCGACCGGCGGTTGCAGTGACGGGCTCGGCGCGGAA
>JALYLC010000314.1 GCA_030774435.1 Actinomycetota bacterium | reverse complement strand
TCGCCGCTCATGCGGTTCAGCAATTTGCAAGACGCCGGGTCGTTCCCAGGGCGTCCAGACGGCGCAATCGCGCCGAGAGACTTCCGGAATGGAGCACTTTACGCGGCGCGCCCGTGGCAGCGCTTGTACTTCTGCCCCGAGCCGCAGGGGCAGGGATCGTTGCGGCCGATCGGCGCGGATCCGTTGCCCGACGCCCGCACGGTGGAGCTCGACGAGCCGCCCGAGCCCGCGGGCGTGAACGTGGACGTCGACGAGCCGCCGGCGCCGTAGCTCGCCGCGCCCCCGCCGTCGTCGTAGATGAGCTGCTCCGACTCGTGTCGTTCGAGCTCGGCGTCCTGCGCCGTCACCTCGACGTGGAACAGCATCGAGACGACCTCTTCGCGTACGCCGCGCATCATGTCCTCGAACATCGCGTGGCCCTCGACGCGGTACTCGACGAGCGGGTCCTTCTGCGCCATCGAGCGCAGGTGGATGCCCTCGCGCAGGTAGTCCATCGAGTCGAGGTGCTCGCGCCAGTGCGCATCGATCACCTGCAGCAGGAAGAAGCGCTCGAGCTGCCGCATGATGTCGGCGTCGAGCCCCTCGGTCTCGGACAGCTCCTTGTCCTTGCGCTCGTATGCGAGGTGCGCGTCGGCGATGCAGCGCGTGATCAGCTCCTCGCGGTCGAGATCCGCCACCGGGCCGAGCCCGTCCTTGTCGAAGGACACCGGGAAGACCTGGTGAAGGCCGCTGAAGAGGCCGTCGAGGTCCCACTCCTCGGGGAAGTTCGACTCGGTGTGGGCCATCACGACGTCCTCGAGGACCTCGTCGATCCACTCGAGGATCTCCTCGCTGAGGTCGTCGCCCTCGAGCACGCCACGGCGCTCGGCGTAGATCACCTCGCGCTGCTTGTTGAGCACGTCGTCGTACTTGAGCACCTGCTTGCGCATGTCGAAGTGCATCTCCTCGACGCGCTTCTGGGCGCCCTCGATGCGCTTCGTGAGCATCTTGTGCTCGATCGGCTGATCCTCGCCCGGGCCGAGCTTGTCGAGGATCGTGTAGATGCGGTCGCCTGCGAACAGGCGCACCAGCTGATCCTCGGCCGAGAGGAAGAAACGCGTCTCGCCCGGGTCGCCCTGGCGGCCGGAACGGCCGCGCAACTGGTTGTCGATGCGCCGCGACTCGTGGCGCTCGGTGCCGATCACGTACAGGCCGCCCTTGTCGACGACGCCGTCGCCGAGCTTGATGTCGACGCCGCGGCCGGCCATGTTGGTGGCGATCGTGACGGCGCCCTGAAGGCCCGCGTCCTTGATGATCTGGGCCTCCTGGCCCTCCTGGCCGGTCTTGGCGTTGAGCACGTTGTGCGGGATGCCCTTGCGCTGGAGCAGACCGGAGACGCGCTCCGAGACCTCGACGGAGATGGTGCCCACGAGCACGGGCTGCCCGTCGCCGTGCCGCTCCGCGATGTCGTTGACGACCGCGCGGAACTTCTCGTCCTCGGTCTTGTAGATCAGGTCGTTCTGGTCGACGCGGATGACCGGCACGTTGGTCGGGATCGGCACGACCTCGAGCCCGTAGATCTCGTGGAACTCGTTGGCCTCCGTGAGCGCCGTGCCGGTCATGCCGGCGAGCTTCTCGTAGAGGCGGAAGTAGTTCTGGATCGTGACCGTGGCCACGGTCACGTTCTCGGCCTCGATCTTGACGTTCTCCTTGGCCTCGACGGCCTGGTGCAGGCCCTCCGACCAGCGCCGCCCTTCCATGATGCGACCGGTGAACTCGTCGACGATCTTGACTTCGCCGTCCACGACCAGGTACTCGACGCCGGTGTGGTACAGCGACTCGGCGCGCAGCGCCTGGATCAGGTGGTTGACCATCTGGCTCGAGCCAGGCGCGTAGAGGTTCTCGATGCCGAGCGCCTTCTCGGTCTTGGCCACGCCCTGCTCGGTGGGCGCCGCCGTCTTGCGCTTCTCGTCGACCTCGTAGTCCTCGCCCGCCTTGAAGCCCTTGACGATCTTGGCGAACGTGTAATAGGTGTCCGAGGACTCTTCGGGATTGCCGGCGATGATCAGCGGCGTGCGCGCCTCGTCGACCAGGATCGAGTCGACCTCGTCCACGATGGCGAAGGCGTGCGGCCGCTGGACCGTCTCCGCGATGTCCGTGGCGAGGTTGTCGCGCAGGTAGTCGAAGCCGAACTCGGAGTTCGTGCCGTAGGTGATGTCGCAGGCGTAGGCGGCCTTGCGCGCATCCTGGTCCATCTGCGCCTCGATGATGCCGACGGTCATGCCGAGCGCCT
The DNA here is from genome assembly GCA_030774435.1 of Actinomycetota bacterium. GTDB lineage: Bacteria > Actinomycetota > Thermoleophilia > Gaiellales > JALYLC01 > JALYLC01. The sequence continues at coordinate 1,423 of JALYLC010000314.1, read as the reverse complement.
CGTAGATGGGCTGCATCCACTCCGCGTCGCGTCGTGCGAGGTAGTCGTTGACCGTCACGAGATGCGCGCCCTCGCCCTCCAGAGCGTTGAGGTAGAGCGGCAGCGTGGCCACCAGCGTCTTGCCCTCGCCGGTCTTCATCTCGGCGATCGCGCCCTCGTGCAGGACGGCGCCGCCGACCAGCTGGACGTCGAAGTGGCGCATGCCCAGCGTGCGCTTCGAGGCTTCGCGCACGCAGGCGAACGCCTCGGGCAGGAGGTCCTCGAGGTCCTCGCCGTCGGCGAGGCGCTCGCGGAACTCTGCCGTCTTGGCCCGCAGAGCCGCGTCGTCGAGCTCCTCGATCGTCGGCTCCCACGCCGTGGTCTCCTCCGCAACCAGCTCGAGGCGGCGCAGCAGGCGACCCTCGCCGGCGCGGAGCAGCTTGTTCAGAAAGTCGACCATGGGCCTTTATTGGAAGGTGATCGCCGCCCCCAGAGGGCGACGGAAGCGCGTGGCGCTCCTGGATGTAAGGTAGCAGGCGGCACTTGACCGGCCCTGCGCGAAGGGCTTCGCGGCGGGTCAGCCCGGGACGGGCTCGATCACGCCGAGGTTGCCGTCGCGGCGGCGGTAGATGACCGCCACGGCATCGCTCTCGGCGTTGAGGAACACGTAGAACGCGTGGCCGACGAGCTCGAGCTGCAACGCGGCCTCGTCGGGGTGCATGGGCTTCATGTTGAAGCGCTTCGTCTTGACGATCGTGGGGATGGGCAACTCCGGCTCCGCCCCGTTGGCGATCGCCGCCGAGGCCGCCTCATCGTCCTCCGAGAGCGGCAGCAGCGCCTCGATGTCCCGCGCCTGGTGATGGGGCCGCCAGTGGCGGCGGCGCTCGCGATAGCGCCGTACCTGGCGATCCAGCTTGTCGACCGCGAGGTCGATGGCCGCGTACATGTCCTCCGCGTACTCGTGGGCGCGCAGGACGGGCCCCCGCGTCCACACGGTCAGCTCTGCGTGCTGGTTGGCGCTGATCGAGCGGTTGCGCTCGATCGCCAGCTCGAGATCGACGCGCGTGTCCTCGGTGAGGTGGCGCTCGATCCGGGCGAGCTTGCGTTCCGCGTACTCGCGGATCGGCTCCGTGATATCCAGGTTCCTGCCGCTCACCTGAAGTTGCATCGCGTGCCTCCCCGCTCGGGTACGTCGGTACTAGGAGTCTGCCACCTGGTGGCGCGCGAGCAAAGGTCCGATCGAGGGGGGTGCGCGCGAGCGTCACGACGTGGACCCGCTCGGCGCCCGCCTGGCGCAGTGCCCGAGCGCACTCGTCGACGGTCGCCCCGGTCGTGTAGACGTCGTCGACGAGAGCCAGGGCCCGCGGTCCCGCGCGGGCCGCGAAGGCGCCACGCACGTTGCGGCGTCGGGCGCTCGCGTCGAGCCCGCGCTGAGGGCGGACGC
>JALYLC010000313.1 GCA_030774435.1 Actinomycetota bacterium | reverse complement strand
AATCGGGGTCTGACCCCGATTTATGCATCTCCGCTACTTGACCTCGACGCTCGCGCCGGCTTCTTCCAGCTCGCCCTTGAGCTTGTCGGCCTCGTCGCGCGGGACGCCGGACTTGATCGGCTGCGGTGCGCCGTCGACCAGATCCTTTGCTTCCTTGAGGCCGAGGCCCGTGGCCGCCTTGACGACCTTGATCACCTGGATCTTGGACTGGCCCGCGGCCGTGAGCACGACGTCGAACTCGGTCTGCTCGGCCTCTTCGGCCGAGTCGCCGCCGCCACCGCCACCGGCGGGACCGGCGACCGCAACCGGAGCTGCGGCAGCCGAGACGCCGAACTCCTCCTCGAGCGCCTTCACCAGGTTGGAGAGGTCGAGGACGCTCATGCCCTTGATCTCTTCGATCCACTTCTCGACGGTCATCGTCGCCATCGTGTCTTCCTTTCACGAGCGGCGCACGCGTGCGCCGCGATTCATCTGTGTGCGTGCCGCCTAGGCGGCGGCTTCCTTCTGCTGCCGTACCTGGTCGAGCGCGACCACGAGGCTGCGCGGCAACTGCGCCAGCACGTTGGCCAGCCCGCTGATCGGCGAGATCATGCCGGTCACCAGGTTTGCCAGCAACTGTTCGCGCGAGGGCAGCGTGGCGAGCTGCCTGACGCTGTCGGCGCCCAGCGCCTCACCGTCCAGATAGGCGCCGCGCAGTGCGAGCTTGCGTGACGTGCGGCCGAAGTCGGACAGCGTCTTGGCCGCGGCCGCCGGATCACCGCTGACGAGCGTGATCGCCGTCGGACCGACGAGCAGGCCGACCAGTTCGTCTCGGCCGGCCGCGTGCGCAGCGATGCGCGCGAGCGTGTTCTTGGCCACGCGGAACTCCGCGCCACCCGGGCGCAGGCGGTTGCGCAGATCCTTCATCTCGGCCACGGTCAGGCCGGTCGGGTCGGCGACGATCATCGCGGTCACGCTGCCGAGCTCCTCGGTCAGCGAGCTGACGATCTCTTCCTTGCGCTGCTTGAGCATTTGCACCTCCTCTTTCTCGTCTCGGGGCCACCTGACGAACGGTGGACGGCGACGAGCGAAGGCATGCTCCGCAACGTGCTCACTCCACCTCGGCCGGGCTTCTGTCCTCGAGGGACTGCCGGCTGTCTACGGCGTGGGGCTGATGAACTTCGTCTTGCAGCCTAGCGCTCTCAGACGAACGCGGGCTCCGTCTCGCGCTCCTCCAGGAGGTCGCGGGTGCGGCTCGGGTCGATCTTGATGCCGGGGCCCATGGTCGTGGCGAGCGCGATCGAGTGGATGTAGCGGCCCTTGGCGGAGGCCGGCTTGACGCGCAGGATCTCCTCCAGCACCACCGCGTAGTTCTCGACCAGGGCGTTGACCTCGAACGACTTGCGCCCGATCACGACGTGCACGAGGCCCGCGCGGTTCTCGGTGCGGTACTCGATCTTGCCGGCCTTGATCTCCTCGACCGCCTTCGCGATCTCGAACGTGATCGTGCCGCTGCGCGGGTTGGGCATCTTGCCCTGCGGCCCGAGCACGCGGCCGAGGCGGCCGACCACGGCCATCATGTCCGGCGTCGCAAGCGCGACGTCGAAGTCGGTCCAGCCCTCCTGCACGCGCGTCGCGAGATCCTCGGCGCCCACGTAGTCGGCGCCCGCCTCCTCGGCTGCGCGAGCGTGCTCGCCCTGGGCGAACACGGCCACGGTCTTGGTGCGGCCGGTGCCGTGTGGCAGCATCAGCGATCCGCGCAGCTGCTGGTCGGCGTGCCGCACGTTGAGCCCGAGCCGGAAGTGCGCCTCGACGGCCTCGTCGAACTTGGCCGTCTCGAACGACTTGAGCAGCCGGACGGCGTCGAGCGGCTGATACATGCGCAGCCGGTCGACCTGCGCCTTGGCGGCCTTGAGCTTCTTGCCGGCCATCAGGCCTCCACCTCCACGCCCATGGAGCGGGCTGTGCCCGCGATGATCTTCATGGCCGCCTCGACGTCGTTGGCGTTGAGGTCGGGCATCTTCGTCTCGGCGATCTCGCGGAGCTGGGACTGCGTCAGCTTGCCGACCTTGTTGCGGTTCGGCTCGCCGGAGCCCTTCTCGAGGTTGATCTGCTCCTTGATCAGCACGGCCGCCGGCGGCGTCTTCGTGATGAACGAGAACGAGCGGTCCTCGAAGATCGTGATCTCGACGGGGGTGATGCGCCCGGGGATGGACGCGGAGGTCTGGGCGTTGAACGCCTTGCAGAACTCCATGATGTTGACGCCGTGCTGACCCAGGGCCGGTCCGACGGGCGGTGCAGGGTTCGCCTGCCCGGCGGGGATCTGGAGCTTCACGATCGTCATGACCTTCTTG
>JALYLC010000312.1 GCA_030774435.1 Actinomycetota bacterium | reverse complement strand
CGCCGTGACTGCACCAAGCTCGTCGACGGCGTGCGGAAGCAGGTCGAACTGGTACGCGATGTCGTGGGGGATCTGCCCGTGACCGGTGCGCTCTGCTTCGTCGAGGCTGACTGGCCGCTGATCGGCGGCGCGTTCATTACCCGCGAAGTTCACGTTCTCTGGCCGAAGCGACTCGTCAAGCTTCTCACCGAAGCCGGCGACAGAGCGCTCGACGTCGCGGCCACTCACAACGCGATGGCCTCGCACTTCAAGTCGGCCTAGTTTCGATCACCATCCATCCACGCTCCGGACTCAGCCAGCCCAAGCCAGCGCGGATTGGATACGACCGGAGGTGTTCGAGACATCGGACTCTGCGTAGATACGAGCGATTCCGCTGTTTCCCGCAACGTTCGGTAGTAGCCGGAATTGCCTGGTGCGATTTCATCGCCCAACGGTTCAGAGCCGCGTTACGGTTTCACTCGGTTCGCTGGGGGCTGGCCTCCGTCTCTCGCCCAGGCCACAGCTCCCAGCGATTCGCGCGACCGCGGCGCACCTCGGCATCCGGGTGCTGCTCCTGAAGCTCCTGCAGGCGTCGCACGACCTCGGCGATGCCGAGTCCTGACTGCACGATGGCGAGAGGTGCGGGCTTTGGCTTTGCGGGCAGCTCGGAGCGTGCGGCATCTCGGCGCCGGAAGGTCTTTAGCATCTGCATGACCTCGGCGTGGATCGCGCGCTGTCCTGGCCAGGCAGGACATGGGTAGTCGAAGGGCGGACTGACGTACCCATGCTTGTTGGCCGGAGTGGCACAGTCGGCGCACATGTCCTCAGCCTCGAGTCGTGCTACCGCCAAGAGCTTGTCGAGACTCCACTTCTTCATGTGCCGTTCGGTGCGCAGCTTGGAGCGCTCTGCTCGGTCGTCTGTCGCCTTGATCTGTGTCTCCAGCTCGGGGAGCAGCGCGCGGATCTCCGAGATCTCGGCAATGCGGCGCTCCCGGTAGCGATACAGGGTCGAGTGTCGGCGGTCTCGTGGCAGAAGTCCGTGTTGATCCGGAACGTCTTCGGGATCGCCGACGATGGGGATGAGCCGTTCGACTGCGGCGCGATGACGCTCTATCGCCTCCTCCAGTTCTGCAACCTGTTCAGCGCGGCGCTGGCTAGGGACGGCAGGGAAGCGTTCACCGCTCAGGAGGTTGGCCACGTCGTCGGTCTTGTGCGCGAGCACGCACTGCCGCTCCAACAGCTGGAGTCGAGCTTGCCCGCGGTCTGTGTCGTAGCGCTTCAGGTTCTCCTGACGCTGCTCCTCGCGCTGCTCCCGCCTCTGCTGAAAATCGCGGTCCCAGTGGGCCATCTCACGTTCCAATTGCCGCTTTGTCTTGCGTTTGAAGTCGGGCTCGGCGCGCTCCCACTCGTCCATGACCTGCTGAGCGTGCTCCAAGTCCGCGGCCTGATCGTCCATCCGCCATGGGTTCCAAAACTCGTCTCGGTGTAGGTCCATGAACAACTCTCGCGCCGCGACGTTCTCCTCGAAGGTCGACGTCGCGCCGGGCTTGGCACGCCAGAGACGCTCCCCGTCGCTGAAGACATCCGGTGGGCGGGGGACCTGTCCCGAATCGGTCGGCATGCGGCCACTATCTGACGCGGCCTTAAAGACACGCCAGAGCTCGCTCGGTTTGAAGGGGGCTTGGGGTGCACTGGGTACGCACGACAGCGAAAAACGACGGCTGACGCTGGAAGACGTCGGAAGACGTTTCCGCAGGTCAGCCGCCGTTTTCGGCAACTACTTGCAGGGGTCGGAAACCCTTGAATCAGATGTCGTAATAGAGCTCGAACTCGTGGGGGTGTGGGCGCAGCCGGATCGGGTCGATCTCGTTGGTGCGCTTGAAGTCGATCCAGGTCTCGATCAGGTCCGGGGTGAATACGTCGCCTTGCAGCAAGAAGTCGTGATCGGTCTCGAGCGTGTCGAGCACCTCGTTGAGGCTGGCTGGGACGGTCGGCAATGACGAGTGCTCCTCCGGCGGCAGCTCGTACAGGTCCTTGTCAATTGGCTGCGCCGGCTCGGTCTTGTTCTTGATGCCGTCCAGGCCGGCGAGCAGCATCGCGGAGAAGGCGAGGTAGGGGTTGGCCGCTGGGTCCGGGCACCGGAACTCGAGACGCTTGGCCTTGGGGTTGGAGCCGGTAATCGGGATGCGGATGCAGGCCGA
>JALYLC010000311.1 GCA_030774435.1 Actinomycetota bacterium | reverse complement strand
TCGGGATGCCTACCGCGTTGAACGAAATGTCGACGCGCCCCGCCGTGTCGATCACGGACTGTAGGTGCTTGTCCACGGCCTGCTCGTCGAGAGCGTCGACCTCCGCCGCCTCGGAGGATCCACCGGCGGCAACGATGTCCCTGGCGACCGCTTCGACCGGTGCCAGCTGGCGCCCGCTGAGAAAGACCTTGGCCCCCTCGCGTGCAAATGTACGCGCGACAGCGCTGCCCGTCCCACCTCCGGCTCCGTAGATCACCGCAATCTTGTCCTTCAGCATCATTTCTGGTTCCTTTCTGTGAGTCCTCAGTCGTTTTGGATGGGGACCGGGACGGTCTCGACGAGCGGGCCGCCCACGCCCTGGACCACGCGGGCGGCAAGGAGCGCCGCCGGCGACCAGGCGAGCCCGCACATCAGCGACGCGGCAGTGAAGAACAGGACACTGGCCATGAACAGGCGACGGCGCCCGAGCAGGTCGGCTGCCCGTCCTCCGAGCAAGAGCAAGCCGCCGAAGGCCAGCGCGTATGCGCTCAGCACCCACTGCAAGCCTTGCTTCGAGAAGCCGATGTCCGCCTGGATCGAGGGCAGCGCGACAAGCACGATCGTGCCGTCGCGGATCAGCATGAAGAAGGCGCCAGAGGAGCGCAAGCCCACCAGCGCCGGGGATCGGGTGTATTCAACACGTCGCCTCCACTGCGTGGTGCGGACGTGATCAGCGGGTTGCCGCCTATCTCCATGGGCCCTCCTGGTCGTCGTCTTCGAGCTGTGCTCGTTGAGACACCAGCTCGGGCAGGAAGGGGTCGCCGACCCCTTTCGGCCACGTTTGGGGTCATTGGTTGTGATGGCGACGAAAGGAACCGGACGTGCGAGGATTTCGCGGTGAGCGAGCAACTGCTGATGCGTGCAGCTCAGGGCGACGAGGAGGCGTTTCGCGAGCTCGTCGACCCCCACCGGCGCGAGCTCCAGATCCACTGCTATCGGATCCTCGGCTCGATGCAAGACGCTGAGGACGTGCTCCAAGAAACGCTGCTGGGGGCCTGGCGTGGCCTTGAGCGCTTCGAGGAGCGCGCGTCGCTGCGCGCCTGGCTGTACCGCATCGCAACCAATCGCTGTCTGAACGCGCTACGAGACGCCGGGCGCCGACCACCACCTGCGCTCGACCTCCCGTTCCGCACACCCGAACCGACCCGCGTTGGCGAGCCGACCTGGCTTCAGCCCTACCCAGACGTTCTGCTGGAGGGCATCGTCGACGCTTCGCCCGGCCCCGACGCGCGCTACGAGACCCGGGAGACTCTCGAGCTGGCGTTCATCGCCGCGCTCCAAGACCTCCCACCGCGACAGCGGGCTGCGCTCGTGCTTGGCGACGTGCTCGGCTTCCACGCCGCGGAAGTCGCAGACATGCTCGACGGCAGCGTGGACTCTGTTAAGAGTGCGCTCAAGCGCGCCCGAGCGACGCTCGCACAACGCCTGCCACACACCGACCGCGACCGCGCCCCGCTTTCGAACTCGCCCGGTGAGCGCGAGCTCATACGACGCTTCGCAGACGCCGTCCAGACCGACGATATCAACGGCATCGTCGCACTCCTCACCGAGGATGCGTGGCTCACGATGCCGCCCACGACGCTCGAATACCAGGGCCGATCGGTGATCGCTTCGTTCCTGCGCGAGAACACCAGCTGGCGCCGCGGTCAGCGCTACCGGCTGGTGCCTACGCGCGCGAACACCCAACCCGCGTTCGCGACCTACCGCACCGACGCACACGCGCCGATTGCCCACGCCACCGGATTGGTCGTACTAACCCTCGAAGGCGAACGGATCGCCGCGATCACGCAATTTCTCGACCCCAGCATCCTCTCCCGTTTCGGGCTCCCACGTACGCTGCGCGGCGAGGGCTCCTGAGTACCGCGACGAGGTTGCGCCTCGAGGCTGCGGTTTCGCGGCAACTCGATGACTGTGATTGAGCGACGAGCGCCGTGGCGCGAGGGCTTTGGCGGTCGACACCATCCCTCAGATTCGGATCGTGCCCACGCGCCGTGGTTCTATCGTGGTTCTCGCGTGAGTCGCCTAGCAGTCGCATTCGCGGTCCTGTGCGCGTTGGCGGCCGGCTCGGCGGCGGCAAAGAACGCGCCGCACGTTCCCGGCCCGGCCCTGCCCGAGCATCGCCTGACGCCGGGTGCGCACTTCGCCGTGGGCAGGGCGAAGGTCTGCGAGCCGGGATACTCGGCCAGCGTCCGCGACGTCCCCGAGAGATTGAAAGACAAGGCCTACGCTCGCTATCACCTCAAGCGCGTCGCGTACGCCTACGAGGTCGATCGCCTGGTATCGGTCGAGATCGGCGGCTCGAACGTGATCGCGAACCTGTGGCCTGAGCATTACTACGAGCCCTGGGGGGCGCGCACGAAGGACCGCCTGGAGAACAAGCTGCACGAACTTGTCTGCTCGGGGCGGCTGTCGCTGGCTTCAGCGCAACGGGAGGAGGCGGCGAACTGGATCAAGGCGTACAAGCGCTACGTTGGCCCGGCGAGCGCGAACGGGGTGACGGCGGCGCCTTCCGGATCGGCGCCGGTCGCCCTCAGGCGGACGATCCGGGCGGCGTTCTACTATCCGTGGTTCCCGCAGACCTGGGGCAGCGACCCGCAGAACCCGTTCACGAACTACGTGCCAGCTCGTGGCAGCTACCGAACCGACCTGCCGACGGTGAAGGCGCAGATCACCGACATGCAGTACGCCTGGGTGAGCGTCGGCCTCGCCTCGTGGTTCGGGCAGCGCTCGAACACGAACGCCAACTGGCCGGTCCTCTTCCGCGCAGCCCGGGGCACCGGGTTCCGCTGGGCGCCGTACTACGAGCCCGAGGGCACCTCCGACCCGACGCCGACCGCGATCGCCGCCGACCTGCATTACCTGCGCACGACCTACGGCGGCGGCCAGGCGCTGGCGATGCTGCCGGGCAAGCGGATGCTGGTGTTCGTCTATAACGCGGACGATCTCGACACCGCCCACGGCTGTGCGACGGTGACGCGGTGGAAGCAGGCCAGGGACATACTTCAGAAGCGGTACGCCGAGGCGGTCTACGTCGACCTCAAAGTGTTTCCCGGCTATGCGACCTGCGCAGACCGCGCAAGCATCGACGGCTGGCACCAATACGGCCCGGCCAGCGCGGTTCAGGACTTCTCGCACGCTCCCGGCGACGGGTCGTACGCAATCTCTCCGGGGTTCTGGAAGGCCGGCAACGCCTACGGCACCGCGCCGTTCCTGTCCCGCGACCGGGCCCGCTGGCAGTCCAGCATCGCGGCCATGAACGCGTCCGGAGCGAAATGGCAGCTGATAACCACGTACAACGAGTGGGGCGAAGGTACCGCCATCGAGAGCTCCTCCGGCTGCCGGGTCACTCCGCCGCCGGGCACGTACTGCGACTGGAGCGCGGCCGGCACCACCTCTGAACCGATCACCGACCTGCACAACGCACCACCCGCCTAAGACAGGATGGAGTGGCCGGCGCGCTGCGTATCGTCGTGGGTTGCCGGGGATGACCGGTAGAGCCACATACGGAGGCGCCGACCATGTTCGATGCTAGCGCTGTCGTCGCGGGGCTGGATGTCCACAAGTCGTCGACGCGGGTTGTTGCGGTGCAGGGCGATCGGTTGGTCTGGGAGGGCACGGTCGCGAGCGATCCGCCGGTCGTCGAGGCGGCGCTTCGCCGCGTCGGGGTGGTTGCGTGCTGTTACGAGGCGGGCCCGACGGGATTCGGTCTGGTGCGTCACCTGAGCGCCGTCGGGCTCCGCTGCGATGTCGTCGCACCAGGGCTGG
>JALYLC010000310.1 GCA_030774435.1 Actinomycetota bacterium | reverse complement strand
GCTGTGGGCGGACGGAAGCGTGTGGGTCTCCGACACAGAGCACGCAGCCATCCTGCGCATCGGGTAAGACGGCGATGCACTGCGCGGGGCTCGCTCTTCGTGCTCGGCCAATCGTTACGTCAGGTTTACGTGACAGCGACGCTGCCGTGACGCGCGGCGCCTATGTTCTGCTCCCCGCTCGACGACTTGCGATACGTCCCGGCGAGCGCGACCATACGTCCCCACGACCTGACCCTGGGACGGCCAGGCGAAAGGAGTACGAGATGTCTCCTCGATCCGTCGCGCACGTCCGGCGCAGCATGCCTCGGCTCCGCCGGCGTTCGCTCATCCTCGGCTGCGCGCTCATAGCCGTGGCGGCGGCCGGCTCTCCGGCCGTCGCGAAGCCCCAGCGTTCAGCGCAGGGCCGGGTTGTCGTTCAGCATGGCCAGCCCGTTCAGATTGTCGTCGCGGTCGACGACACCGGGTTCGGCGCGTCCTTCGGTCCCAGCGCGAGAGAAGCCGTGCAGATGGCGGTCGAGCGTCATCCATATATCCGTGGCTTTGCGATCCAGATCAACTCCTTCAGCGCGCTCTGCGAAGGTGGCTCGCCTGCCTCTCTCGCCGAGAACGCTGCCACCGCAGACGCCGTCGTGGGCAACCCCGGGAACGTGGCCGTGCTCGGCCACCCCTGCTCGGTGGAAGCCCCGTCCTGGCTGCCGATCTACGAGGCCGCCGGACTGGTGACCATCAATGGCAGCACCAACGGGCCGTTCGTCCCGGCCTTCGGCCCCACGGTCTTCAACGGCACGGCCATCCCAGGCACCGACTTCGACGCCTGGTATGCGACTGTCGCGACTCTCCCGAGTGACGTGGCCTGGAGAAGCCGCTTCCAGGCACGGTTCGGCTCGCCACCGAGTGACTACGCCGACCTCTACTACGACGCGACCAACGTCCTCCTGAGGGCGATCGGGGAGACCGCGAGGATCGATCACCACAACCTCGTGATCGACCGGGCGGCGCTGGCCGCCAGGGTTCGCCACACCCGCGGCTTCCGTGGCGTCACCTGCACGGTCACCCTCGACCCGGCAACCGGATATCGGGTCAACGACCCGGCTGCGCTCGCGCGGTGTGCCCAGGAGTGAGTGTCAGATCCCTGCTGCCGCAGCGCGGACGAACTCGGCGGAGGCATGCAGCGCCGCGAGCTCGTCCGCGCTGAGCTCCCATTCGTGAATGCCCCGGGCGCCGCCGCGGCCGATCGTCGCGGGCACCGTCACAGCGACGCCGTCGATCCCGTACTCGCCGTCGAGCACGATCGACACGGGCCAGAGCTCGCCGTCGCCGCCGAGCGCGGCGATCATGCGCGCGACACCGAGCCCGGACGTCCAGGTCGATGACCGCCCCGAGTCGAGCGCGACGTGCCGGGGGTACCAGCTGCGCCGGTACTCCTCGGCGACCGCGACTTGATTGGCCGTGAGCACGACCGGCACGCCGTTCACCCGTACGCGGTCGTACAGGGGAACGCTCAGGTCGCCGTGCTCGCCGATGACCCAGGCCTCGACGCTCCCCGGCGGCACGCCGAGGGCCTTGGCGAGCCCCGTCCGCAGGCGCAGGCTGTCGTTGAGCGTGTAGCCGAGGATTCGCCGCCGGTCGAGGCCGGTGCGCTGCTGCAGCCGCGTGACCAGCGGATCGACCGGATTCGTGACGACGATCACGGCGCCACCCCAGCCGGAATCGAGGGCATCGGCGAAGGCGTCCGCCACCACCGCGTTCTTCGCGAGGTACTCGATCCTCGGCATGCCGGCCACGAGCGGAGACGACGAGAGCAGCACGGCGACGTCGCAGTCGCGCAGATCGCTCATCTCGCCGGCGCGCAGCCTGCTGCCGGGCGACAGCTCGAGGGTCTGTTCGAAGTCCATGACGTGCGACGTGACCATCTCGGGCCGGCTGTCGACGATCGCGACCTCGTGCGCGCCGCGCATCAGCGCGAGGTTGAACGCCGTCGACGCACCGACGCCCCCCGCGCCCCCGACGATCGTCACCTTCACGCTGTCGCCACGACGCGCATGCTCACACCGCAATCAGAAAAAATCAAATCATTTTGTATAAGCTGCGCGAGTGGCTGCACAGACTGTCCGCGAGGCGACCTTCGACGTCTGGCGCGAGTACGGGCTCACCTCGATCTTCGCCAACCCCGGGTCGACCGAGATCAAGCTGCTCACCGACCTGCCGGGCGACTTCCGCTTCGTGCTCGCGCTGCACGAGAGCTCGGTCGTGGGCATGGCGACGGGCTGGGCGATCGGGCGCGGCGAGCCGGCGGTCGCGATCCTGCATACGACTGCGGGCCTCGGCAATGCAGTGGGCGCCCTCGCCACCGCGCGCGTCAACCGCGCAGCGCTCGTCGTGGTGGTCGGCCAGCAGGACCGGCGCCACCTCGCGACGGAGCCGTTCCTGGCCGGCAGGCTGCGCGGGCTCGCAGGCTCCTATCCGGTCTGGATCGACGAGCCCGTGCGCCCCCAGGACGTGCCCGGCGCGATCGCGCGCGCATTCCACGAGGCCGTGACCGGCAGCGGGCCCGCGCTCGTGATCGTGCCGATGGACGACTGGCTCGCCGACGCCGGCGCAGCGGACGAGCGCGCTGCGCCGCGCCGCGTGATGCGTTCGCACGCGGCC
>JALYLC010000309.1 GCA_030774435.1 Actinomycetota bacterium | reverse complement strand
GGCGGCGGATGGTCGTAAGCCAACTGCGTTCGGCGTTACGCTTGGCCGGCGCGGGCCCGTAGCTCAGCTGGTCAGAGCAGCGGACTCATAATCCGTTGGTCCCTGGTTCGAATCCAGGCGGGCCCATCGAGAAGCCGCTGCAAAGGGCGGCTTCTCTCTTTTTGCGGATCGTCAACGTGATCTAGGGGGCAACGTAGGGGGCAACAGGCCAAGCGTTTGGGCTGACGTCTGAGACTTCGACTACTGTTAGAACCCACAGAGGAAGAAATGGCAAAGATGGCTGCACACGAAACGAACAACGCGACTGAGATCCTCGATGAGCCTTGGACGGAGGAGGAGCTCGACGCGCTTCTCCGCCGTGTCGCGGGGGCGCTTCGAACGACGCCCGACGGCGTGGTCCGTGCTTATCGCGAGGGCACCTTGCCCGATACCGTCGTCGGCGTAGACGCTGCAACGGCCGTACTGCTTTCGGGCCGCGCGGCGAACGGCGCTGGGATTGGCGCCGAATAGGGGGCAGAAGGAACTCGAGGAATTCGTGGCTGACGTGCGCGGCGCGCTTGCCCTCGTTGCCAAACATCCTCAGCTAGTTCGCCGGCGGTCGCCTGTTACGGGCACGTTCACGATCGAACCGCCAGGTGGCAAGGCGGTCAAGATTCGAAAGGGTCTCTGGCTTGGAGTCCGCTACACGCTCGAGCCGCTGGGGTCGCGCTTCACGACCGTCGACTATCGTTTCCGAATTCAAAACATCGACGGAAACGTCGTTCTCAAGGAAGATCAGTGGCTTGTGCGATGGGAGTACCACCCAAAATCCGGACCGCCATTTCCACACGTCCACGTAAGCGGTCCAGCGCCACGGGGATGGTCCCTTCCGCGACCCCTGGCGCGCATGCACGTTCCGGTCGCAAGATCGCTCATTGAGGACGCGGTCGAGTGCCTCATAACGGACTTTGATGCGGCGCGTCGTCCCCGCGCCGAGTGCACCAAGGTCTTGGCCGCGACGCGGGAGCGCTTTGAGAAGCGGCGGACCTGGCTGATGCGTTCACCAACTTAGAGCAGTCGCGCCCAGCGATGCCGTCCGGGGGCCTCTCTACACTGCGCCGCCGTGACCGACGAGGAGCGCTTCGACGACTACTGCACCTTCGTCTCTGGAGGCTGCGTCGACTCGGACCCGGACTACCACTTTGGTCGAGCAATCGACGAGCTCGCGTCCGGTGATCCGGAGTGCTATGAGCACGAGCAGGCACGGGAGCAGGTCTGGGAGGCTTTCGGCGAGCGGTACCCCGATGATCTAGGGGACGAAGTAGCCGAGGAAATGGTGCCCTCGGCCGAGTACAACGTCTCCTACGACCACGAAGGCAACGTCGATAACGCCTACTTGACGTTCCCCCTAAGTCCGGAGGAGGCGCTTCAACGGGTGCTCACATCGCGCCGACGGGAGATCCTTGCACGGACGCGCAAACCTTCCATCCGGATTGTTCCCCCTCTCCGTCGGCTGGCTAGCCTGGGACGGCAACCTCGGCCGAGACGCACCCGACGAGCAGGAAGCCGCGCCCGCTCGCCTGGCCGATTATCGGGCGACGACGACCCTTCACCACCATCTGATCTAGCCCGAAGGGCGGCGGCGTGAGCGCCGACCGCCTCTCGATCACGGTCCCGCCCGAGCTCGAAGAGCGGATCGCGCAGCGTGCCGCTGCGATCGTCCTCGAACGACTCGAGCGAAGCGAGAACGGCTCCGCGCCGTCGCCCTACCTTTCGATCAGCGAAGCGGCGGACTACGCGCGCTGCGATCGGCAGCGGATTTACGACCTGCGCTCGAGCGGCCGGCTCAGTCGTATCGGCGACGGGACTCGGGCGCTCGTCCTGCGGGCCGAGCTCGACGAGTACCTCGGTGAGGGCTCGTGACCCCGCGGCAAAAGGCGAAGCTCGTCTGCGCCGTGCGCCGAGCCGCCTGCCTCAAGCCGGGGCGCCGTGCGTGGAACGTCGCGGGTGCGGTCGCGGCGCGAAAAAAGCTTCGGAACGATGATCGCCGTAGCCGACCGATCATCCTCAATACCCACCTTGCAGTGGCCGTTCTCGCGCGGGTCGGCGTCGAGTTCGACCAGAACGACGAGCCAATCGGGATCGAAGCTCGAGTAGATCGGCTCGCGGAAACTCTTCCGGAGCTTTGGGAGCGTCCGCCGAGCCCGCTGCGCGCGGCTGAGGATGAATACCGCGGTCCGCCAGTCATCGCCTACCGTCCACGGCTGGCGTACCACGGGCCACCAGTCGTCGTCTGGCGCGACGGCGAGCGGCTGGTCGGCGCCATCCGCCTCCACTCGACGGCAGCGAAGACCGCCTTGGGGGCCATCGAGCAGACGATCCGCACCGCGCTCGCCGCGCCGCCGGGATGGAGATGCTGGCCGGTGCCTGCGCGGCCGGAGCTCGTCTTCTACGACGAGTGGTGGAAGGTACTCCTGCCGGACCACCTCATCAACGGCGGGAGGAAGCGCCGGGTCATCACCAGGCCCGAAGAACGCCATCATGAGGGGTACGCGGTCGAAGCGCGGATCGGCTTGGGCTACAAGGCAGCCGGAGAACGCGAGTTGATGGGGGGGCGCCGTATGCACATCGTCAGCGGCGCAACCGGCAACCCGCCCGGGCCCAAGCCGGAGGGCTTGCGCGGACCGGATCTGATCGCCGCACGGATCAAACAGGCAATCGTCAGCCTTGGCCTCAACCTCACGATTGATGACTTGAAGGCGGCGAAGCGGACGACAACGCAGGAT
>JALYLC010000308.1 GCA_030774435.1 Actinomycetota bacterium | reverse complement strand
TCGCGCTGCGCGAGGGCAACGCCGGCTTCGGGCTGGCTGCAACGTTCGACGACGTCGACGCGTTCCGCGTGTACGCCGATCATCCGGAGCACCTGCGCGTGATCAAGGAACTGATCGGCCCGCACATCACCGGTCGCCATCCGGTGCAGTTCACGGCCTGACCAGCCGCTCGAGCGAGCCGTCGGGCGCGCCGAGCAGCACCGTGTCGGCGTGCTCGAGGAAGAGGCCGTGCTCGACGACGCCCGTGATCGCCTTGACGGCGGCGGCGAGCGAGCCGAGGTCGGCTCCGGGCGGAATCGCGCAGTCCAGGATGTGGTGGCCCTCGTCGGTGACGAAGAGCGCGCCCTCGCCGTCGTCGCGGCACTCGGCGTCGTCGAGCACCTCGAGCAGACGGAGCCGCGTGCCCTCCCAGCCGAAGCGCACGACCTCCACCGGCAGGCGCCAGCCCTCGCCCAGGCGCCCGACCAGCTTGCGCGCCTCGGCCACGATCACGCAGCGACGCGCACAGGCGATCACGAGCTTCTCGCGCAGCAGCGCCCCGCCGCCGCCCTTGAGCACCGCCAGGTCGCGCATCACCTCGTCGGCGCCGTCGAGCGCGAGATCGAGCTCGGGCGCCTTGTCGGGCCCGACGACGAGCAGGCCGGCGGCCTCGGCCAGGCGCGCCGTCTCGGGCGACGCGCACACCACGAGCTCCGGGCGGGCGCTGCTCGTGGCGAGCGCTTCCGCGGTGGCCCAGACGGCTCGCCCCGAGCCCAACCCCAGCCGCATCCCGGGCTCGATCAGCTCGAGCGCCGCACGCACAGCCACACCCCGGGCCGCATCGGCGCTCAGTGCCTGACCTCCGCCCGGCGCCGCCGCCAGGCCTCGATCACGGGCATGTCCGCCGGCGCGTCGTCGTTGCGCGCCAGCCCGAACAGCTGCAGGTGGCGCTGCTTGAGGACCTCGAGCACGACGACGATCCAGACGGTTGCGACGAGCACCGCGACCCCGAGCGCAGCCAGGATGAGCGTCGCTCCGAGATGCACCTGGTTGTGGGTGTGCCAGGGCAGGAAGCGCACCGCGAGTGCGCAGCCGGCGAGCAGCGCGGACCACGCGTAGAGCGCGAGCGCGGCACGTCTCTGCCCGAAGCCGACGCGCACGAAGCGGTGGTGCAGGTGGTTGGCGTCGGCCGACCAGAGCGCGCGGCCGTACTTCATGCGGTGCAGCAGCACGAACGACGTGTCGAAGATCGGCACCAGCAGCACGAGCGTCGGGAACAGCAACGCGACCGCGGCCGCGGTCTTGAGCACGCCCTGGATCGCGATCAGCGCCAGCAGGTAGCCGAGCGTGAGCGAGCCGGCGTCGCCCATGAACACGCGCGCCGGATGGAAGTTGTGGCGCAGGAAGCCGAGGCATGCGCCCGCGAGCGCGGCCGCGAGCAGGGCCGCGCCGCCACGGTTGAGCGAGAGCGCGAGGATCGCGAACGTGGAGGCCGTGATGGTCCCGATGCCGGCCGCCAGTCCGTCCATTCCGTCGATGAAGTTGAAGCTGTTCATCAGCGCCACGATCCAGAGCATCGTGACCGGGTACTGGAGCACCCCCAGGTCGAGCGGGTGCAGGAGCGGCAGCGTGAGGTGGTCGATCGTCGCTCCTGCGGTCACCGGGATCGCCGCTGCCAGGAGCTCGCCGGCGAACTTCGCGATCGGGTTGATCTCGAAGCGGTCGTCGAGCAGGCCGACCGCCGCGCAGACACAGGCGCCGATCAGGATCGCGTGCGCGCGCCCCCCGAGCGACGGCTTCAGCAGCAGCACCGGCACCGCAACGGCGGCGAACATCGCGATCCCGCCGCCGAACGGGATCGGGCTGGTGTGCAGGCGCCGGTCCGAGCTGCGGCGGTCGACGAGCCCGACGCGTGCGGCAACCCGCGCTGCGAGCGGCGTCAGCCAGAGCGCGAGGGCGCAGGCCAGGCTGAATGCGACCAGGGCATCGAGGCGCGCCTGGGTCACGGGCGCGCCTTCCGCGTGGCAACTCGCAGAGCGCCGCCGCCCGGCCCGAGCGCGCGGATGCGAACGACGAGCTTCCCGTGCCGCGGGACAGTCAGCGCGAACTTCACGCCGCTGCGCGCCGAGCCGGTGTGCGCCGCCCTCGCCACGATGCGGCCGTTGCGCAGGACGGTGGCCGTCACGCGCGTGGCATTGGCGGCGCGCACGCGGACGACGATCCGATGCAGGCTCCGGGCGACCCTCACCGAGAGGAAGCGCGCACGGGCGGGCTCTGGCGGAGCCGCAGTCGCGCCGAACTCGATCGCGCCGATGTCGGGCGCGCCGACGTTGCGGGCGTGGCCGAAGAAGTCGACGGGAGGCGCGACGCTGGGATCGGCCCGGTTGATCAGCAGCGCACTCGCCGCGGTCGGTGCGCCCGTCGCGTCGAGGTGCGGGTTGCCGATCACGTCGGTCGCGCTGCAGGCCTGGCCGACCGAGAAGACGTTGTGCCCGCTGCGGATGCGGTCGCACATGCCGAGCAGCCGCTCGCCGGTGTTGTTGGCGACCAGCGGGCGCTGCTCCAGGGGCAGCGTCGCGTACGCGCGCCCGAAGCGCAGCGAGTTCGAGAGCCCCGAGATGACCGTGTTGTTGATGACCGTGATGTTGCGCGGTAGCAGCGCCGCGGAGGTGCCGTCGCCGCCCACGAAGATGCCGACGTACTGGCCGGCGATGTGGCCCGTGACGACATTGTTCTCGATCACGGCGTCGTGGATCAGTCCGCCGTTGATCGGATCGAGCCAGATCGAGGCGGCGCCGCCCGTGCGCACGCCGAACCAGTTGCCGTCGATCGTCCAGGGGCCCCCGCCGCCGATCTGGATGAAGTCGTTGTGGTTGCCGCCGCCGTGCGGGAGCGCGTGGTCCATGTGGTTGCCGCGGATCACGCCGCCGCCGAAGCCGTGCACCGCATCGCTGTCGTCGAGGTCGTCGAACGTGTTGCGCTGGATAACGATGTCGGGCGACATCGTGCGGATGCAGAAGGGAGACGAGCAGTGCAGGAACGTCGAGCCGATGATGACGACGCCCGTGGCGGTCGCGGCGACGTCCATCGACGCCCCCGCCCCGCCCGCGCCGCCGTCGAGGTGCAGCCCGCGGAAGGTGACCGCGCTCGAGGCGACGACGTGGATCGAGGCGGGGGTTGCCGCAGGGGCCACGCCGAGGCCGCTGACGACGATCCGCCGCGACCCCGTGATCGTCAAGCCGGAGACCGTCGCGCCGCTGTCGGCCGCGAGCGTGAAATCGGCCGCGGGGCCGCCGCGCCCGCTGATCGTGACCGGCGCGTAGGCGCCCGGCGCGAGCTGGATGGTGTCGCCCGGCAGCGCGGCGGCCAGCGCGGCTGTCAGATCGGCGTCGGTCGTGACGCGCGTCGTGCGGGCCGCGGCCGCAGCCGGCGCCAGCGCGACTGCCGCGCCCAGGAGGGCAGCCAGGAGGGCCACGCGCCTCACAGGGTGCCGTACATCCGGTCGCCCGCGTCCCCGAGGCCGGGGACGATGAAGCCGACGTCGTTCAGGCGCTCGTCCAGCGCGGCGATGCAGATGTGCGCGTCCGGCTGCTCGTCGCGCAGGCGCGCGATGCCCTCGGGCGCCGCGATCAGCGCCGCCAGCGTGATGTCGCTCGCTCCGGCCTCGCGGCAGATGCCGATCGCGTGAGAAGCCGAGCCGCCGGTCGCGAGCATGGGGTCGAGCACGAGCACGCTGCGGCCGGTCAGGCCGTCGGGCAGCTTGAGGTAGTAGGGCACCGGCCGCAGCGTCTCCTCGTCGCGCGTGACGCCGACGAAGCCGACGGGCGCATGCGGCAGCAGCTCGTGCGCTGCATCCAGCATGCCTAGGCCGGCGCGCAGGACCGGCACGATCGCGAGCTTCGAGCCGGGTACCCGAGCGCCGTCGTAGGGCGCCATGGGCGTCTGCACGCGCAGCGGCTCCGACGGCAGCAGGCGCGTGGCCTCGTAGAGCACGAACAGCGAGATCTCGTGCACGAGCGCCCGGAAAAGGCGCATGTCGGTGTCGACGCTGCGCAGGAGCGTGGTCTTGTTGCGAACCACCGGGTGGTCCAGCACGACCACGCGGCCGCTCACGTCACGCCCGCCAGCGAGGGCGCGCCGTGGGCCAGCCCGGCGTACAGCGGGCGCCGCTCCAGGATCTGAGCGATGCGCGCCCGCAGCGCACCCAGATCGGCGTCCGGGCTGATCGCCTCGCCGATCACACTGCCGACCTCGTGCGCGTCGGCCTCGTCGAGCCCGCGCATCGTCGCGGCCGGCGTGCCGATCCTGACGCCCGAGGCCACGGTCGGCGGGCGCTCGTCGAATGGCACCGTGTTGCGGTTGACGGTCATGAGGATGTCGTGGAGGCGCTCCTCCATGTCCTTGCCGGAGAGCGTGCTCTGGCGCAGATCGAGTTGCACCAGGTGCGTGTCGGTGCCGCCCGTCAGCAGGTCGCCGCCCTGCTCGGCGATGCCCGTCGCGAGTGACGCGGCGTTGGCCTTGACGGCGCGCTGGTAGTCGCGGTAGGGCTCGGTCATCGCGATCGCGAAACAGACCGCCTTGGCCGCCGTGACGTGGCAGAGCGGACCGCCCTGCAGCCCCGGGAAGACCGCGCGATCGACCTTCTGCGCGAGCTCCTGGCGGCAGAGGATGAAGCCCGCGCGCGGTCCGGCGAGCGTCTTGTGCGTGGTCGAGCAGACGATGTCGGCCGACTCCACCGGGTTCTGGTGCAGGCCTGCGGCGACGAGCCCCGAGAAGTGCGCCATGTCGACCATGAGCAGCGCCCCGGCCTCGTCGGCGATCTGCCGGAATGCCTGCGCGTCGATCTCGCGCGGATACGCAGAGCCGCCGGCGACGATCAGCTTGGGTCGGTGCTCGAGCGCCAGCGAGCGCACCTCGTCGAGGTCGATGCGACCGTCCTCGCGGCGCACGGAGTAGCCGTGGAACTGGTAGTAGCGACCGGAGAAATTCACCTTGAGCCCGTGCGTGAGGTGGCCGCCGTGGTCGAGGCGCAGCCCCAGTACCGAGTCGCCCGGGTCGAGCACGGCGTAGTAGGCGGCCATGTTCGCGCTGGCGCCGGAATGCGGCTGGACGTTGGCGTGCTCCGCTCCGAACAGCTGCTTCGCGCGCTCGATCGCGAGCGTCTCGACCTCGTCGACGACCTCGCAGCCGCCGTAGTAGCGCTTGCCGGGGAGGCCCTCGGCGTACTTGTTCGTGAGCACCGAGCCGACGGCCTGCAGCACGGCGGGCCAGGTGAAGTTCTCGGACGCGATCAGCTCCAGCTGGTCGCGCTGGCGCGCGAGCTCGGCGTCGCAGAGGCGTGCGATCTCGGGGTCGATCTCGGCGAGGCCGAGGCTGCGCAGGTCGTCGAGCGTGTGCGTCACGTGGGCTCTCTCCGAGGTGGGCATCAGGCGATGAGCGCGAGTGCGTCCGCCGTGGCGAGCGCCCCCTCGCGCAGGATGACTGGTCGGGCGGCGCTCAGGTCGAGCACCGTCGACGCACGTCCGGCCGCAGCCGGCCCGCCGTCGACCAGCACGGCGCAGCCGTCGCTGATCCGCGCAGGGACCTCGTCGAGCGTGCGCGGGTCGGGCTCGCCGTGAGCGTTGGCAGAGGTCGCGAGGATTGCGCCGACCGCCGCGATCGCGATCGCGAGTGCATCCGGGAACGCCGAGACGCGCAGGCCGATCCGCTCCGGATGGTCGCCGCAGAGATGGAGATAGCCGCCCTCTGCATTCGGCACGAGCACTGTCGCCCCGCGTGCGAGCAGGCGCCGGGCGCGCTGCGCCAATGCGGGCTCGAGCGGCGCGAGCAGGCTCTCGGCGTCATCGAGGCTCGCGAACATGACGGTCGAGGGCTGGCCTGGATCACGCCCCTTCAGGGCGCTCAGCCGCGCACAGGCGTCCGCCTGCCCGGCATCGCAGACGAGCCCGTAGACGGTGTCGGTCGGAATGACCGCGCAAGCCCCTTCGGCTAGCGCGGCGGCAAGCGGCGCGAGGTCGACGCGCGGCTCGCCGAGGTCGAGGCGCAGCGGCACCCGACCAGGATACCCGCGCGCCCTTCCGCCATAGAACCCGGCGTTCCAGTAAGCGAGTGAGAGTCCTGGCGGATACCCGCCCAAGACGCTCGAACCCGCGCAACGGCCGCTAGGCCACCGCGCGGGTGCAGGTGGCGCGGGGGCAGGCCTCGCCGGCGAGCCGACTGACACGCAACTCCCAACAAGGGAGGCCTGATCCCCTGCGCAAGCGCTCGCACCATCGGCCAGGAGAGGCAACTGTTTCCGGGCGCCGGTTCGCACCCTTGGGGTGCACCGCCACGGCGAAGCACTGCGACCACGCGAAGCGCCTCAGGGCGAAGCGCCGCAGGCGAAGCCCCGCAGGGCGAAGCGCCGCAGGGCGAAGCGCGCAGTGGTGCAGACGACCGGTGGGAAATCGCTGCCCCTCCGTGCCGAGGGTACGAACGGGGTCGCAGGGGTCAGGCCTCCCTACTTGGATGCTCCGCGTCACTCGGTTCGCCGGCGAGGCCTGCCCCCGTGCCACCTGTGGCCGCGTGGTGGCCTAGCGGCCTTGGCGCGGGTTCGATCGTCTAGAGCGGCTTTCCGCCAGGACCCTCACTCGGTTACTGGATCGCCGGGTCCCGGCTCGCCGAGGCCGCTCACGTGGGCGAGCGAGCCGTCACCACCCGCTCGATCCCCCGCAGGTCGTGGGTTACCGCGATTTCGGCGTATCCGAGGCCCGCTAGGCGCTCGGCCAGCCACGGCGCCTGGCCCTCCGCCACCTCAACGGCGAGCCAACCGCCCGCGACCAACGCCCCGCGCGCGCCCGCCGCGAGGCGCTCGTGGATCGCCCGTCCCTTGTGGTCCGCGTAGACGGCGAGCGCCGGCTCGTAGCCCGAGACCTCGGGATCGACGGCCTGGCCCTCGGCGACGTAGGGCGGATTCGACGCGACCAGGTCGAAGCGACGGCCCGCGACCGGGGCGAGCAGGTCGCCGTGGAGCAGCTCCACGCGCTCCTCCAAACCGTTCAGCGCGGCGTTCTCGGAGGCCAGCGCGAGCGCGTCCGGCGAGACGTCGATCGCGGTCACGCTCGCTTCGGGCAGACGCGCCGCCAGCGCCAGCGCGATCGCTCCCGTGCCGGTGCCGACATCGACGATGGCCGGAGCCGCGAGACCCTCGAGGAGCCCGAGACAGCGCTCCACGAGGATCTCCGTCTCGGGCCGCGGCACAAGCGCGCGGGCGTCGCAGTGCAGCTCCAGCCCGTAGAAGCTCCAGCTTCCGAGCACGTACGCGAGCGGCTCGCGCTTGCCCCGCCTTTGCACGAGCTCGCGCAGGCTGTCGACCTGCGCCGGCTCGAGGGCGCGATCGTGATCGAGGTACAGCTCGAGCCGCGGCACGCCGAGGACGTGGGCCAGGAGGTACTCGGCGTCGAGCTTGGGTGACGGCACCCCCTTGCCCTCCAGATACTCTCGCGCGGGCCCGAGCAGCTCGCGGATCGTGCTCACACGCTGCTCGCGGCCTCGAGGCGGCGGCTGCGGTCCTCGTCCTGCAGCGCCTGCGTGAACGCCGAGAGGTCGCCGGCGAGCACGGCGTCGAGGTTGTGCGAGGTGAACTTGATGCGGTGATCGGTGACGCGCCGCTCGGGGTAGTTGTAGGTGCGGATCTTCTCGGAGCGCTCCCCCGTGCCGATCTGCGAGAGGCGTTCGGCGGCCTCGGCCGCGTTGCGCTCCTCGAGCGCACGCTCGTAGAGGCGGGCGCGGAGGATCTTGAGTGCGCGCTCGCGGTTCTGGATCTGCGAGCGCTCGTCCTGACAGGCGACGACGATGCCCGTCGGCAGGTGTGTGATGCGCACCGCCGAGTCGGTCGTGTTGACCGACTGCCCTCCGGGCCCGGTCGAGCGCATGACGTCGATCTTGATGTCCTTGGCGGGGAGCTCGACCTCGACCTCCTCGGCCTCCGGCAGCACTGCGACGGTCATCGTCGAGGTGTGGATCCGCCCCTGCGACTCCGTCTCCGGTACGCGCTGCACCCGGTGCACGCCCGACTCCCATTTGAAGACCGAATACGCGCCGTCGCCCTTGACCTCGAACGTCGCCTCCCGGAAGCCGCCCTGGTCGCTGACGGTGGCGCTCAGCGGCTCCGTCTTGTAGCCCAGCCGCGCCGCGTACTCGGTGAGCATGCGGTAGATGTCGCCGGTGAAGAGCGCGGCCTCGTCACCGCCCGCGCCCGGCCGCAACTCGATGATGACGTCCCGCCCGTCGTTCGGGTCGCGCTCGACGAGCGCCAGCCGGAGCTCGTCCTCGACCTCCTGGAGCGCCGCCTCGCTGTCCGCGAGCTCGGCCTCCAGGTAGGAGCGCATCTCGGCGTCCTGCTCGCTCTCGAGCATCCCCCGCGCATCCGCGATCCCCTGAGTGGCGGCACGCCAGCGCGCACCGAGCGCCGCCTGCTCGCTCAGCTCCTTGTGCCGCCGCCCGAGTTGCGCCATCCGCTGCTGATCGGACGAAACGTCGGGATCGGAGAGCTCGCGCTCGACGTCCGCGAGCGCCTGCTCGATCTGGGTGACCAGTTCTTCCATCTCGGGGAAGCGTAGGCGAGCGCTCAGGCGGGGCTTGCCGAGCCGCCAATTGTTACACGCTGCGCATGTCATTTGGCCGTTGTCCGCCGACCGCGCGTGCCGCAACCTGGCTCCTGCACAGGCGTTGGGCCGGCTCCCGCCGGTTCCGCGTGAGCGGCCCAAGTGGCACACGCGGCGCGACCGGCTCGCTCGTCACACTTCCGTCACACATGCCGGAACTGGCTCTAGGAGGGCGATTTCGGCCGTCCGAGAGGGCTGCGGCCGGCTGCGCGCCGACCGCCGCCAATTGGCACACGCTGCGTGTGTCAATTGGACAACTCCCGACCGCACCGGCCGGCGGGCCGGCGTGGCGTCTACAGCGGATCGAGCACGCCGTGGGCGCGGAACCAGCGCCCGGTGCGCTCGAGCATGTCGATCCTCCGGTCGGGACGGCCGATCGACTGCATCAGGTGCGATTCCTCGGGGTAGAGCACGTATTCGACCGTGCGGTCGAGGGCTCGCAGGGCCACGAAGAGCTGCTCGTTGTCGGCCGGTGGGCAGCGCAGGTCCGCCTCGCCCTGGAGCATCAGCAGGGGCGTCGTGATGCGTTCGGCCTGGGCCAGCGGAGATTGCCGCCAGAGGCGCTCGAAGTCGGCCGGCGGTCGCTGCCAGCCGAGGCGCGTCGTCCAGATGGCGCCCTTGTCGCAGTTGGCGGCGGCGGAGATCTGGTTGCTCACGCCGTTCGCGGAGACGGCGGCGCGGAAGCGATCGCTGCGACCGATCAGCCAGTTCGTCATGAAACCGCCGTACGAAAGTCCCGTCACGCCCAGGCGCGAGGGGTCGGCGAGCCCCTCCCCCACGGCCCAGTCCACGCAGGCGAGCTGGTCGTCGGCGTCCGCGCCGCCCCAGTCGCCTCGGATCGCCTCGAGCCACGCGCGGCCGTAGCTCGCAGATCCGCGCGGGTCGGGCAGCAGGACGCGCGCGCCGGCCGCAGCGAGCGCCCAGTCGGGCAGCCATGGCTCGGGCCCCCAGCTCCCCCCCGGCCCGCCGATGATCGAGAGCACGAGCGGCAGTGCCTCCCGGCCCGCGCCGCGCGGCGAGACGAGCGTCGCGCGGATCGGCCCTGCGGGTCCCGGAACCCAGACGTCCTCGTAGGAGATGCCCGCCACCTGGC
>JALYLC010000307.1 GCA_030774435.1 Actinomycetota bacterium | reverse complement strand
ACGGGCGACGACATCGGGAACGCTCACCAGTATGATCGCGCCCCGCGATGCCTTCGGCGCGGACGACCGCATTCCGTACGCGTGTCGTCCCGGTGTTCCAGGGCCTCGAGCGGCTTGCGGGCACGCGGCGGGGCGCCGCCCTCCTCCTCGTCCTTGCCCTGGCCGTCTATGCGTTCGAGAGCGTCGGCTGGGCGCTTCGACCCGGCCGCGACCTGGGCGTCTACCTGCGGTACTACGTCCAGCTCGGGCAGGACCACCCCGTCTTCCCCTGGTCCATGCTCACTCGCACGCCAATCGCGCCGGTCTTCGCCGGCGGCTTGCTCGAGGTAGGCGGCGGTCTGTTCGCCGAGGTCCTGATGGCTCTGCTCTTCGCGGCCTCGATCCTCGCTTGGAGCTTCGTCGCCCTCCGCGCTGCCGGCCGGCGCGCCGCCCTCCTCGTCGCAGTGGCGCTCCTCGTCTTTCCCGGCTACGGCGGTCTCTTCCACCAGCTCTCCAGTGACGTTGTCTTCGCGATGGCGTTCGCCGGCTGGGCGGTCCTCGTCATGCGGGCGGTCGAAGGGCCGAGCGCCTACCGCTTCGCAGCGGCAGGCGCGGGCGCGGCGTTCCTCGCACTCACCCGGCCGGCGAATCAGGCGCTCGTGCTCGGCGCGCTCTTCGCGCTCCTCCTCGCCGAGCCCTGGCGGCTTCGCGCCGTACACGCAGCTTCATATGCAGTCGCGGCCATGCTGCCGCTCGTGGCGTGGGCCGGTGTCAACGACCTGCGCTACGACGACTTCACGGTCGCTCGTGGCGGTCAGGCGAGCGTGCCGTTCTTCCGCGCCTTCGTGACCGACCGGATCATGTCGCCCGACAACGGCCCCGCCTCCAGACGGCTGGCTGCCGCGGTGCAAGCAGATTTGCTGCCACGCGAGCCCTACCGCTCCTACGGAATCGATCTGCATGAGTTCTTCACATCCGGCAGTGCGCGGATGGAAGAGGACCTGATCAGCCTGTCCGACCGTGTCTTCGGCTGGGATAGCGACTACGCGGTACTCGGCCGGGCAGCCCGCGAGGCCGTTCGACGCCACCCTTCAAAGTACGCCCGGGGCGTGGCCCGCTCGATGTGGGACGAGTTGAACCAGCCGCTCTACGTTTCACCGCGCGCTCCTACAGGAACGGCGTCGACGCGCACACCGGCCTCGGCGGCGCAGACGGCAGCGGCGAAGGGGGCGCCGCTTCCGACTCCGACCGAAGGCGAACCGATCCCCGCAGCGCACCAGGGCGCCTACACGTCGACCCCGGACAATCACATCCGCGAGCTGTGGACGTCGGCGACGGCGCACGAGATCGTGTTCGACGACCCGCGCGACCAGCGGCGCTACGACCGGTTGAACGGGCGTCTGCGCGAGCTCGGCGGCCGGTTCCCGACGCGCGGCGAGAGCAGTTGGCTCGGGCTGCAGCTGAATCACGCGTCGAAGGCGTTTCCGCGGTCCTGGTTGTGGCTCCTGGTCGGGATCGCCGCATTCATCTGGCGGCGTCCGCAGGGTTGGCGCGTTCCGACGATTCTCGTCGCCTCGTCATTGCTGCTCATCCTGGCGACTGTGCTCGGCGTCTACGCCATCCCTGAGTACGAGGTGCCGGTTGCGCCCTCGTTCATCCTGCTCGCGGCCGTAGGGCTCTTCGGCACCAGGGGCCGCCGTCCAGGCGAAACGGGGCGGGTAGCATCGACCCGGTGAGCCGCTCTCCCGACGGCGCGGTCGCCGAGCCAAAACCAACGAGATCCGCAGGTAGGCGGGCCGTCGACCGGGTCGGCGACGCCTTCGCGTTCCGACCAGACCGTGTGACCGTCATCCGTCCGGCTGCGCGCTGGCCGCGCCTCGACCTCCGCGAGCTCTGGCACTACCGAGAGCTGCTCGGCCGCTTCGTCTGGCGCGACGTCAAGGTGCGCTACAAGCAAACCTTCATCGGCATCGCCTGGGCGATCCTGCAGCCGTTCCTGACGATGGTCGTGTTCACGCTGGTCTTCGGGAAGTTCGCGAAGTTCCCGAACCAGGGCCAGCAGTATCCGGTGTTCCTGTACTCGGGCCTGCTGCTTTGGTCGTACTTCTCATCAGCGCTGACCGGCGCGAGCATGAGCCTCGTCTCCAACGTCCCGCTCGTCACGAAGGTCTACTTTCCGCGCGTCCTGTTGCCGGCAGGTGCCGCGCTCGTTCCCATCGTCGACCTGGCGATGGCGTCCACCGTGCTCGTCGGGCTGATGGCGTACTACCACACGCCTCTCGGCGACATGGCTTACCTCGCTCCGGCGTTCCTCGTCCTTGCCGTCGCAACCGCACTCGGCACTGGGTTGTTCTTCTCGGCACTCAACGTCCGCTACCGAGACGTGCCGTACGTCATCCCCTTCATCGTGCAGACGTGGCTCTACGTCTCATCGGTCGTCTATCCGATCGCCGCTCTGCCCCTGAAGTGGCAGTGGGTGCTGGCGACCAATCCGATGAACGGGGCAATCACCGGATTTCGCTGGGCGTTGGTCGGAACGCCTCCTCCCGACACCGGCCAGTTCCTCGTGAGCGTCGCCTCGGCAGTCGTCATCCTCCTGCTCGGGCTCGCGTTCTTCCGTCGGTCCGAGCCCAAGTTTGCG
The DNA here is from genome assembly GCA_030774435.1 of Actinomycetota bacterium. GTDB lineage: Bacteria > Actinomycetota > Thermoleophilia > Gaiellales > JALYLC01 > JALYLC01. The sequence continues at coordinate 434 of JALYLC010000307.1, read as the reverse complement.
GACACCATCTAGGCGCGATGTCGGCGGCGATCACAGCAGAGGCTCTTTCCAAGCGGTATCGCATCGGCGAGCTGCAGCGCGGCTACGGGACGCTGCGAGACACGATCGCAGGCGCCGTCCAACGCATTCGCCAGACAGGGCACCATCACCACGAGGAGATCTGGGCGCTGAAGGACATCACCCTCGAAGTCGCCCAGGGCGAGGTACTCGGGGTGATCGGACGCAACGGGGCAGGCAAGTCGACGCTGCTCAAGGTGCTGACACGAATTACTGCGCCGACGTCGGGCCGCGCGACGATCCGCGGTCTCGTCAGCAGCCTGCTCGAGGTCGGGACCGGTTTCCACCCGGAGCTCACCGGTCGTGAGAACGTTTTTCTGAACGGCGCGATCCTCGGCATGAAGCGTCGCGAGATCATCCGCAAGCTCCCTGACATC
>JALYLC010000306.1 GCA_030774435.1 Actinomycetota bacterium | reverse complement strand
AGGCGATCATCAACCCGCCGGAGCCCGGCATCCTCGCGGTCGGCAGCGTCGTCGAGCGCGCGACGGGAGTGGGCGGGCAGGTCGTCGTGCGGCCCATGATGACGGTCAACCTCTCGGTCGATCACCGCGCCGCTTCTGGCGCCGACGGGGCACGCCTGCTGCAGACCGTGACCCGCTATCTGGAGCATCCGCTGCTCCTGCTCGTCTAGGGTCGAGTCGTGGAGCTCGCCGATCTCATGAACACCAGCGTCCTCTCGGTGACGCCGGACACGACGCTGGCCGAGGCCGCCCACCGCATGGTCGACCACGACACCGGCGCGGCCTGCGTGATCGAGGGCGACAAGCTGGTGGGCGTGATCAGCGAGCGCGACCTCCTGCGCGTGCTCGCCCAGGGCTTCGATCCCGACCTGAAGGTGAGCGATCGCATGATCGCCCACGTGCTCACCGCGTCGGCCACGACCGGGCTGCCCGAGGCCATGGCGATCATGGTCGACGGCCATTTCCGGCACCTTCCGGTCGTCGATCACGGCCGCGTCATCGGCATGGTCTCGATGCGAGACCTGATGGCCTGGGCCGCGCTGCGCCTGCGCGGCGGCACGGGCGACAGCGAGGACGACCCGGTCGACACCGCCGAGCTGGTCGCCACGATCAACCGAATGCGCACCGGCGCCGGTTGAGTCAGCCGTAGCCCAGCTCGTCGAGGCGCTCCTCGCCGAACCCGAAGAGGTGCGCGAGCTCATGTGCGACGGTGATCTGCACCTCGCGCCGCAAGACCGCCGGGTCATGGCCGAAGTCCTCGACCAGCGGGCGGCGGAAGAGCGTGATCACGGGCGGCAGCTGCCCGACGGGATCATCGCCCAGCGCCGGCCCGTCGAAAAGCGCGTAGACGTTCTCCTCACCCGGCGGCGGTCGCTCGTCGATCTGCACGCTCAGCCGCGCCAGGTAGGGGGCGAGCCACTCCGGGAGCGTGTCCAGCGCATCGCGCACGAGCGTCTCGAACGCCTCGGGGGACTGCTCGGGCACGATCACAGGCTACGCCGACAGGACCACGCCTCGCGCAGTGCGCGCACGAGCACGCTGCCGACGCGAGTCAGTCCTTCGGCGTGCTCGATCCCCGCGCTGAGGCGCACGAAGCCGCACGACTCGCCCTCACCCGGCGACGGCGCGTAGATCCGCGTCGTGTCGAGCCCGAAGCTGGCTCCCTCGACGAGCGCGACCCCTTGCGCCCGTGCGCGTTCCAGCGCCGCGTCCACGAACGCCGCGGCGTGCTCGGAGGTGCCGAGGCGCAGCGTCAGCCAGGTCGCGGGCAGCCGACCGTGCCCCGGGTGCTCCGGGAGCGCGGGATGCGCGACGTCGACGCCCGCAGCGGCCGCGGCGGCCAGTCTCTCGGCGAGCGCGCCGGCATTGCGCGCGTGGCGGGCCAGTCGCCGAACGAGCACCACGCGATCCGGCGTGGGGAGGGCGTGCACCGATGCATCCGCGATGTTGGCGCCGAGATGCTCGCGCAACTCGTCGAGCGCTGCGGCTTCGCAGTGCGGAACGTACATCGCCCCCGCGCTGACGCGGTCGAGCCCGAGTTGTGCGTGCTTGGTCAGGCTCTCGATCGCCAAGGCGCGCAGCCTGCCCTCACGCACCTCGGGGAGCGCGAGCGGGCTCGCTGCGAGTGGCGCGCCGCTCGTGTCGACGACCAGCCAGGCGCCTGGCCGTGCCGATGCGAGGGCGCGGGCGATCCCGGCGACGTCCGGAACGGCCGCGCCGCACTCGGTCGCCACGGCGTCGAGGACGACGCAGGACGGGCTCCGGCGCCCGATGGCCGCCGCGAACGTCGCGTCCGGGTGCTCGGCGACGCAGCCGGCATCTGGCGCCGCGCGGCACACGAGGTCGCGCGTCTCGTGGTAGCTCGAAGCTCCCAGCAGGACGCCATGCCGCAGGGCACCCGCTCGCTGGAGGTGCGCCAGCGCCACGACGACGGCAGACATGCCGCAGCTCGTCAGGAGCGCCGCGTGGCCCGGTGAGCGCGTCGCAGCCAGCGCACGCTCGTAGGCGATGCCCGCCGGATGACGGTCGCGGGCGTAATCGTCGCGATGCGCCGTCACGCGCCCCTCGGCGGGGCCGGCCTGCGAGCAGTGCGCGTGGCGGATCGACGGCGACTGCCAGGATGCGGCAACGAGCGCACCGGCAAGGATGGCCTGCCGGCGGCGAATCGCGTGTGCGTGGGCGACTCTGCGGGCACTCGCGAAGTGGAGAGCACGGCCGCATGCGCCGTCCGCAAGGCGGAGGGCCAGGGCCTCCAACGCGGACACGTCGGCCAGTGCCTCGTCGCGCAACTGGTCGAGCATTGGCCCGCCGCAGGCGACGATCGCACGGCCTGCCTGATCGCCGGCGATCCACGCCAGCTCCCTCAGATCGTCCGCCAGCTCGCTGCATGCGGACGCGAGCAGCGGGCGGGCTGGTGCGACGGCCATACCCCTCTACGTGCGGCTGTGCCTCTCCGGTCCGGGGCGATGGAGGCCGACAGCTATACTCCCCGGCGAACGGGGCGTAGCGCAGTCTGGTAGCGCACCCGGCTGGGGGCCGGGCGGTCGGAGGTTCAAATCCTCTCGCCCCGATAGGAGAAAGAACCTGCTCAGAGGCGATTCGAGCCTCGCGGCTTAGTGCCGATCCTCGGGCCGTGGTTCTACGGTGGTTCTAAGGCATCGCAATGCCGATCCGAGCG
>JALYLC010000305.1 GCA_030774435.1 Actinomycetota bacterium | reverse complement strand
CGCCAAGCCGGCCGCACGGCGCTCGGGCGGCTCGGCTCGCCGGACGACGTCGTGGGCGCGGTCGCGTACCTGATCGAGGCCGACTACGTGACCGGTGAGCAACTCGTGGTCGACGGCGGCCACTCGCTCGGCTGAGGCGTCGAAGCCAGAGCCCAGGCGGTTCGAAGCCGCCAATCCGGCGGAGCGACAGCCACGTAGGACGTGCGTGACCGCCTCCGCGCGCGACCAGCCCCTTGCCGTGTCGCGTCAGAATCGGCAGAGTGCGGGCACCATGGTCATGACGACCACGAGCGCCGAACGGCTGCTCGCGCGCGTGGCGCGCGGCGACCGCATGGCCTTCTCGGAGCTGTACGAACGCTACGCGAGCGCCGTCTACGGCGCCTGTCTGCGTGTCCTGCGCGAACCTGGGGCGGCTGAGGACGCCGCTCAGGACGCGTTCTCGGCCGTCTGGCGGCACGCTGGTGCCTTCGACCCCTCGCGCGGAGCGGCCGGCGCCTGGATCGGCCGCGTCGCGCGCAATGCCGCGCTCGATGCGAACCGGCGGCGCGCGTTGCGCGTAACAGCACCAGAGGTCGATCCGGTGGATGAGGGATCGACACCGGAGGAGCTTGCGGTCGCGGCTGACGAGGCGTTCCGGTTGCGGTTGGCGCTGGAGATGCTGCCCGAGCGCGAGCGCATCGTGCTCGCTCTCGCCTACAGCGATGGATTTACGCAGAGTGAGATCGCAGAACATTTGGGACTGCCACTTGGCACGGTCAAGACACGGACGCGGAGCGGCCTCGCCCGCCTCGCCGACTACCTGGAGCGGGCGCAATGAGCGACCAGCTCGAACCCGAACTCGAACGCGTCGCGCAGATGCTGGCACACGCCGGCCCGCTGCCCGATGCCCCCGCGACGCTGCGAGAGCGAGCGCTTGCGATTCCCGAGGGCGGCGCAGCCGCCCTCGCGAGTGACGACGCCGTCCCCGTCCCCGTCCCCCGAGAACGCCGCACGTGGCGCAGGCCGCGGCCGCTCGTGCTCGGCGGCCTCGCGGCCACGGTGGCGGCGATCGCGATCGTTCCGGCGGTCGTGCTCACGCACAGGGGCGGCGGGGGCGGCGTCCAGAGCATCGACCTCGTTCCACGCTCGTTCGCGCCGCAGGGCGGCGGCGCCGCGCGCGTCGTCGAGCACGGCGACAGCTCGACGATCAGCCTGACGGTGTGGAAGATGCCGAGTGCAGGCTCGGGGCGGACGTACGAGGCGTGGCTGGGACGCAAGGGCGATCGTCGTCCTCTGGGGACCTTCAGCACAGATGCCAACGGCAAGGCCACGATCACCTTCCGGGTGACGAGCAAGGAATACGGCCACTACCGCTGGCTCTGGGTCACGAGCGAGCCTCGCGGCGGCAGCAAGCAGCCGAGCGGCGACACGGCGCTCTGGGGCCCGTTGACCTGACCGTTAGGCTTGGGGCCGTGACCGCCCCAGGCGACACCATCGAGGTGCTGGACCACGGGTTCGTGCGTCTCGACGCCGTGATGGCCGACGATCTCTCGGTCGTCAACGCCGCGCGCGTCTCGTTCGGAACTCGACGCGAGGTGATGGACGAACGCGACGCCGGGCTCGTCCGCTTCCTCATGCGCGAGCGCCACGGAACGCCGTTCGAGCACAATTTCTTCCGCTTCCACATCAAGGCGCCGCTGTTCGTGACGCGGGAATGGCAGCGGCATCGCATCGGCTCGTTCAACGAGCGCTCGGGCCGCTACTCCGAGCTGCCGGACGAGTTCTACGTCCCTGCCGCGAGCGCCGTGCGCACGCAGGTCGGCAAGCCCGGCTCCTACACCTTCGAGCCCATGCCCGACGACACGACCGCGGAGGTGCGTGCGGGCATCGAGTCGAGCTACGCCGACTCCTACGGCCGCTACCAGGAGCTGCTGAGCGCCGGAGTCGCCAAGGAGGTCGCGCGCAGCGTACTGCCGGTCGGCCTCTACACGGAGTTCTACTGGTCGGTCAACGCGCGCTCGCTGATGAACTTCCTCTCGCTGCGCAATGCTGCAGCCGCCCAGCACGAGATCCGCGTCTACGCGGAGGCCGCCGAGCAGCACTTCGCACACGCCATGCCCGTGACGCACGCCTCGTTCGTGGATCAGGGACGGACGGCTCCCTGAGCAGCCGCCCGCGGCGCGAGCTCGAGGTCGCCGCGCTCGGCGGCGGCGTGCACCGCGTCACGCAGCCCCTGCCGTGGGCGCTCGACCACGTGCACTGCTACGCCGTCGACGACCCCGACGGCTGGACGCTGATCGACTGCGGCCTCGGGACTCCCGGCACCGGGCGCCGCTGGGAGCAGGCGCTCGCGCTGCTCGGGCTCCCGCACGTCCGGCGCCTCGTGATCACGCACTATCACCCCGACCACATCGGCGCGAGCACGCGGCTGGCCGAGATCACGGGCGCAGAGGAGATCGTGCAGGGCACGCGCGACCGCGAGCTGACGGTGCGAACGTGGCTCGACCTCTCCTCCGGGGAGCGCTTCCAGCGCTACCTGCTGGCGCACGGCATGCCGGTCGAAGATGCCGAGCGCTCCGCGGGCGAGGAGGACGAGCTGCCGATCGCGCCGGTCGAGCCGACGCGGCTCGTGGACGAGGGCGACACGCTCGATCTGGCGGGCGAGCCGTTCGACGTGCTCGTACTGCCGGGTCACGCCGACGGCCACATCGCGCTGCTCGGCCGTCACAGCGGAAGGCTGTTCGGGGGGGACATCCTGCTCGAGGAGATCACCCCCAACGTGGGCCGCTGGGACGACAACGAGCCCGACCCGCTCGCGCGGTACCTCGAGACGCTCGAGCGCATCGAGGAGCTCGCGCCGGCCGTCGTCTACCCCGGGCACCGCGGCGTGATCGAGCGACCTGCGGCGCGCGCGCAGGAGATTGCGATGCACCACGCCGCGCGGCTCGACGAGCATGAGCAGGCCCTGCGCGACGGCGCGCGCAACGCGTACGACGTCGCCCAGCTCGTCTGGGGAGGCCGGCTCGGCTTCCACGAGCAGCGCTTCGCGCTGGCCGAGGCGCTGGCCCACATCGAACGCCTGGAACGGCTGGGGCGCGCCGTCCAGGTCGAGCCCAACCGCTGGCGGGCGGCCGGCTAGACACTGAGGGAGACGAGCGCCTCGGCCAGCTCGGCCGGGCGGCTCAACATCGGCGAGTGGCCGCCGGGCAGCTCGACCGCGGCGGCGCCGAGGCGCTCGCGGGCCGCCGTCCGCGACCAGTGCGGATTGACGATGGCATCGTCGCGCGCGAACAGCCACACGGACTCCACCGCCGGCCACTGCACGAGCGGACACGCCTCGGTACTCGGGGCGCGGCCCTGATGGCGCAGGCGCGCCACCGCCCAGGCCGCGAGCTGGCGCGGGCAGTCGCCGTAGAGCAGGTCGATCGCCGCGTCCTCGTCCTGCCAGTACGAACAGCCACGATCGTCGCGTACCAGACCCGGGCCGAGTTCGCGCACGAAGATCTCGGGCTCCTGCGTGAGCTGGTCGACCAGACTGAGGCCGGGGCGAGGCAGCAGGGCGCACAGGAAGACGAGCTTGCGTACCGCGCGCTCCGAGGCGATCAGCGGAATCGTCAGACCTCCCAGCGAATGGCCGACCAGCACCAGGTCATCGCCGAGGTCGGTCGTCCGCGCCAGCACGACCCGGGCGTAGGCCGCGCACCCGGCCTCGGGATCCTCGCAGGGCAGGTCGATCGCGAGCGCCGCGTGCCCGTGCTGCTCGAGCTCGGGAATCAGACGCTCCCAGCACCATGCTCCGTGCCATGCACCGTGCACCAGCGCAAAGGTCGTCATCCCGCACCTCCTACGAGCCGGCAGTCAGCCTCCGAGGTCGTAGAGCTCGCCGTATTTGGCGCGCAGATAGCGCATGAACGCCGCGTGGCCGAGCTCCTCGCCGGTCGCGTCGCGCGCGATCTGCTCGGGCGGCACGAGTGCGCCCCGGCTGTGCACGTGCTCGCGCAGCCAGCCGAGCAGGCGGTCGTACTCGCCCGCGCGCACGATCGCGTCGATCGGCCCGAGAGCCCGTTCGATTGCCTCGAGGAACTGCGCCGAGTAGAGCGTGCCGAGCGTGTACGTCGGGAAATAGCCGATCAGAGCGGCCGACCAGTGGACATCCTGCAGCACGCCGACGGCATCGTCGGGCGGCGTGATTCCGACCAGGCTGCGCATGCGCTCGTTCCAAGCGGCCGGGGCGTCGCTCACGGCAAGATCACCGCGGACGAGCGCGAGCTCCAGCTCGAAGCGCAGGAAGATGTGGAGGTGGTAGGTGACCTCGTCGGCCTCGACCCGGATCAGCGACGGCTCGACGAGGTTGGCGGCACGCACGAACTGATCGAGCGGGACGCTGTTGAGTTGGGCCGGGAAGGCCTCCCGAACCTCCGCCAGATGACGCTCCCAGAACGGGCGCGAGCGCCCGACCATGTTCTCCCAGAAACGCGACTGCGACTCGTGCAGCCCGAGCGAGGTGGCGTGGCCGCAGAATGTGCCCTCGATGTCACCGGTGAGGCCCTGCTCGTAGAGGCCGTGACCGGCCTCGTGCAGGACGGCGAAGAGCCCGGCGAAGAGGTCGTCCTCGCGCTCGCGCGTCGTCAGCCGCACGTCGCCCGGCGCGAAGCCGGAGGCGAACGGGTGCGCCGCCTCATCCAGACGTCCCGCGCTGAAGTCGAAGCCGATCGCGGCAGCCAGGCGGGCGCCGACGGCGCGCTCGGTCTGAGCGGGATAGTTCTGGTGCACGAAGGCGTCGTCGGGCCGCGGCCTGGCGGCGATCTCCTGCACGAACGGCACGAGCTCGTCGCGCAGACCGTGCAGCAGCGGCTCCAGCCGCGTCACGCGCATGTCGGGCTCGTACTGGTCGAGCAGCGCGTCGTAGCGCTCGCCGCCCTCGTAGCCGACCGCGTCCGCCTCCTCTCGCCTCAGCGAGACGAGGCGCTCGAGCTGCCGCCGGAAAAGCGAGAAGTCGGCCTCGGCACGTGCGACCTGCCAGGCCTCGAAGCCCGCGGACTCGGCGAGCGCGAGCTCGCGCACGAGCGAGGCCGGAACCCGGACGGCGCGGTCGCGCTCGCGCCGCGCCTCGCGCACCCGCGCACGCTCGAAATCACCGAGGGCGGGGTCGTCTCCGAGCTCGGAGATCGCCTCACCGAAGCGCTCGTCGCAGATGCGCTCGTGCAGCACACCGGCGAGCGTGGCCTTGGCCGCACCGCGAGCCGACGCGCCTCGCGGCGGCATGTTGACCTGCTCGTCCCAGTCGAGCAGCCCGCCGACGCGCCCGAGCTGGCAGACGTCGCGCTCGAACTGCTCGAAGACGTCCCAGGCGGTGGCCCGCTCGAGCACCGCCATCAGGGACTGAGCGGCTTGTGGCCGTTCACGCCGAGCATCATGCCGATCAGCCAGCCGAGGACGGCGATTGCGAAGCCCCACGCGAAGCGGCTCTGGATCCCGCGCTCGCGCGCGAACACGAGGCTCAGGCCCGCAAACCCGATCCCGGCACCGCCGAGGAACAGCGGCCACCAGATCAGGGCGAGGATGCCGAACCCGGCTCCGAGCCCGTTGAGGATACCGCCGAGCGCGTCCAGCGGCTTCTCGCGCTGGGGAAGCATGCGCTCGTAGAACCCGACTTGCTCCGGTGCGTCCGCCACGTCTCTCCTCGCGCTTTGACCGCGCTGATCGTACCGGATCAGGTGGCCACGCCCATGCCTCCGCGGGTGCGCGCTCCCGTCCGCCGCCACCCTGGGCGGAGCGTGACGGCGAGCGCCAGCGCGTCCGACGCCGGCGCGGCCGGACGGGCGGGTGGACCGGTGCTCCGGGCCCGGGCCCAACCTATCCAACCCATACCAACGTCCAGCGGACCCTCGGACCTCTTGGGGTGGGTGTCCTCTCGAGACCACGGTTGGATGGAGAGGCGGCGCGCCCTCTGGGACAGCGCTCGACCCTGTCAACTGCGGCTCCAGGAGCGATGCGTGTCCCATTCGATGTATCGACGGCGAAGGTGGCGCGCGTTCGCGACCACCCTGGCCCTGACATTCGGCAGTCTCGCGGTTCCGGCAGCTGCGCTTGCGGATGGGCAGATCGACCCGGCCTTCTACGGCACGGGCTACCACCTCGGCAACAGTGCAGAGGGCACGGTATTCACCAACGCGGAGAACCGCCTCCCGATGGTCGTGCAGGGCGATGGCCGCGTTGTCGTCGGCGGTGCGCGCGCGGGTGCCATGACGCTCGTCCGCTACAACACCAACGGCACGATCGATACGACCTTCGGGCCCGACGGCACCGGATTCGTCACCCGGCAGTTCTCGGGCACGAGCGCCGGCGCCGTCGGCAACAGCGGTGCCGTCGCGATGACGCTCGACGGCGCGAACAACATCATCGTGGCCGGTTTCGGCGGCTCCCAGTCGATGGTTGTGGCGCGCTTCACCGCGGCCGGCATATACAACGCCAGCACAGTGTGCTTCGCCCCGCTGCACATCGACTACACCGCTCGCGCCGTGTCCATGCGCAGCAACACGACCGCCGTCGTCGTGGGCTACGCCCGCGACCGCCACCCGACGCTCGTCGACCCGCCGACGCCGGCCGTCATATACGGCCAGCGCGCGGTGGTCACACTCCCGGCCGCCGGCAACAGCACGACCGGCTGCGGCGGGAACCCCGTCGACAACCAGGGCGCGCCGGGTGTGATCATGGACGGCCTCGCCCACGATGGCACAGTGCTGGATCCGACGCTCGCCGGCCGCTTCTACGAAGGCGTCGCCGCGACCGCCACCAACTACACGGTCGTCTCGACGAACGGCCCGGACGGCGCGGCGTGGGTCGAGCGATTCGCGGGCACGACCCTCGACCCGACGTTCAACGGGACCGGCCGCCTGGCGATCCCGGCCGTCAACCTCCACGCGATCAAGCTCGCTGCCGACGGCACGGCCTTCGCCGCAGGTGAGTCCATCGCAGCCGGCGCCACCGATCGGCAGATGATCGTCGCGCACGTCGGCACCACCGGGGCGCTCACCGCCGGCTATGGCGCCGGCGGCACCGGCATCGCCCGCATCCGGGTCGGTGGCGGCAACAACAGCGGCCAGGCGCTCGTGCTCCAGGGCACGAACGTGATCGTCGGCGGCTCCGCCAACCTCGCGGGCCGTGCGGCCTTCGGCATCGCGCGCTTCACGGCGGCGGGCCTCCCCGACCCTAGCTTCGGCGCCGGTGGCCAGACGGCAACGCCGATCGGCACCCCAGCGGTCAACGCGTACATCACCGGCCTCGCAATCAACGGCAACTACGTCTACGCCTCCGGCCGCGCGACCGACCCGAACGGCCTCGCTGCGGTGGCCGCCCGCTACTTCCACACGGGTCTGCCGGCGCCGGCGCCGGCGCCGGTCGCCGCCACCAATGCGGTCGACCAGATCACGTCAACCTCGGCGCGCGTCAACGGCGCGGTCAATGCAAACGGCTTCGCGAGCAGCTGGTGGATCGAGTACGGAACGACGACGGCCTACGGCTCGCAGACCGCGGCGCAGACGGTGGCAGGCACGAACGACGACGTCGATGTCCAGGCCGCGCTCACAGGGCTTGCGCCGGGCACGACCTATCATGCGCGTGTCGTGGTCACGAGCGTCGCGGGCACCGACCTGGGCGATGACCTCGCCTTCACGACGCTCGGCACCGCGACCGGCGGCGCCACGGGTGGTGGGACCACCGGCGGCGCGACGACGACCGGCGGCACCACGACGACCGGCGGCACCACGACGACCGGCGGCACGACGACGACCGTCCAGAAGACGGCCAAGAAGAAGCTCTTCTGCGTCGTCCCGAAGGTCACCGGCAAGAAGCTCAACACGGCGCGCCGTGCCGTGCTCGCGAAGGGCTGCAAGGTTCAGCTCAAATACGCGGCCTCCAAGAAGGCCAAGGGCACGATCCTCGCCCAGTCGCGCAAGGCCGGCAAGAAGCTCGGCTACCGCGCGGTCGTGAAGCTGACCGTCGCCGAAAAGGCGGGCGCCCTCAAGAAGTCCTGAACCAGTCCTGAGCCGCGAAGGCGAAGGGCCCGGCCGCCACCGCGCGGCCGGGTCCTTCGCATGCCCGCCTAGAATCACGGTGCGGGCCGGTAGCTCAGCTGGTAGAGCAGGGGACTTTTAATCCCAAGGTCGCAGGTTCGAGCCCTGCTCGGCCCACTCCCGAATTCTTCCTGCTAAACGCCGACTTTCGCTTCGCATCTCTTCGCGCTCGGTGCGGTGGCAGAGCGTAGGTGTCACGCTAGGTGTCACTAGTGCTTCTACGCACATAGAGGTTCGTCCTCTCCTCAGCCGCCGACGGTAGGCCTGGCGTGCCGACGATGCCGTCGAGGAACGCGTTGCTGGGCATGTCCCCTGGAAGGAAGTGCACGTAGACCGCCAGGGTGAAGGCAGCCGAGTGATGACCGAGGTAATGCTGAACGGCTTTGATGCTCCAACCCTCGCGGAACAGGAGCGTGCCGCACGTGTGTCTCAGGGTGTGCCACGAGGCCCACGGAACCGCGGCGCGCAATGCGGCTGGTTTGAGCACACGCGCACGCGTGGTGTCCGGGTTGAGGGGCCGACCGGTGCGGCTGGGCCAAACGAGTTCGGTCTGGCCAGGCTCGAGCAGAGCCCGACGCGAGCGCAGGAGCGCAGCCATTGCGGGCGTGAGCGGCAGAACGCGGCGCCCGTAGCGAGTCTTCGGTGGCGCGTAGGCGCCGCGGTAGTACCGGCGCCGAATGTGCAGGAGACCGGAGTCGAGATCGACATCGCGCCATTGCACTGCGATCGCCTCGCCGATGCGAAGGCCTGTCTGCGCGACGAAGGTAACGAACGGCCGGTGGGACTCGGGTATCTCTGCGATCAAGCGCGCGAGCTGCTCCGGCGTAAGGGCACGCTCCTGGACGGCGTGGTTCACGTCTTCTTCGAGTATGTCGGGCTGTGCGATGCGTACGCCGGCGGCGGGGTTCGATCGGATTAGGCCGTCCTCGACGGCCGTAGCGAGCAAGGCGCGGAGGGGAGCGATGGCGAGCTTGACGGTGCGCGGCTTGCGGCGGCCGCCGTCGGAGACGAGCGCGGCAAGTTCCTTGATGTGGCGCGGCTCGATTTCGCTGAGCCGCAGTCCGCCGAGCAACGGGAGCGCGTAGAGCCCGAGCTCGTGCCGATAGTCGGCGAGCGTCTCGACGCGGATTCCGCGCGAGGTGCGGCCCTGGTAGGAGGAGAGCCATTCATTGGCGTACACGGCGAGCGTGAGTCGCGAGGTCTCGTGGCGCTCCCCGCGAGCCGCGTCCGTCGCGCGTTGCGCTTTGAGGCGGCGCGCCTCCGCGAGCGTGCGCGCAGAGCCCTGCCGAGCACGACCGGACGAATCGGTGTAGCGGTAGGCATACCGCGTGCCGCGACGGTAGATGCCCGGCGTGCTCGTGGCGATCAGTCGCCGATGATCCTCGGCTGCGACGGTGGACATGCTGGTCCTTTGGCAGTCGACGATAGCGGCGGATGGGGCTCAGGCTGCGTGAGGCGGAGACGACGCCTTCGTTGCGGTCCGCTGGACGTGCTCGTCGATCTCGGCGCGACTGATGAGCACGCGCGTTCCGTCGCGGAATCGGCTCAGTGTGCCGGCGCTGCAGAGGTCGTAGATCCGTTGGCGCGAGCAGCGCAGGTACTGGGCCGCTTCTGCTGGCGTCAGGAAGCGCTGCGGACTGTCGCCTCGCGGTTGCGTGCCTCCGCTCACAATGATCGCGGCGACTCGTTGAGCGATCGCAGCGATCTCCACTTCGGAGAGCTCGAGCCTGATGCGAGACGTCGCCATTAGACGACTGCGGATCGAGTCTGCGTCGAGCCGCAGACGAGCCCGAGTTCACGCTGGTGCTGTTCGGACGTCTGGGCGGGGTGTGCCGAATTCATGCTTGGAGTGATATTTACCATAAATGATGGCTAGAACGCAAGAAGTTCCCGAGCTAGCATCCGACCTGTGACTGCTGGACAGTTGATCCGCCAGGCGCGGTTGATCGCGGGGCTCACGCAGCAGCAGCTGGGTGAGCGCGTCGGCAAGGCCGCGCCGCACATTGCGCGTTGGGAGCGTGACGCGGTCGATCCTGGCTTTGAGACGGTGCGCATGCTGCTGCGCGCTTGCGGGGTGGACCTCTCGATGGAGCTCGTGGCCTATGACGTCTCCGGTGATGCGGAGCTCGAGCACAACCTGCGCCTCACGGCTTCTGAGCGGCTGGATCAGGCAGAGGCTGAGTTGCGGCGCCTGGCGCGCTCGCCGGAGCGGGCGGCGAGGCTCGGCTTGGACGCGGCCGAGCTCAAATGGTTCCGGCCTGTGGAGTTGTTCGCGATCCTCGACAAGAGCCAGCTCGAGTACATCACGATCGGCGCCTTCGGCGCTCTGCTGCATGGCTCGGGCGTACTCAGCGACAACATCGACATCGTGCCCTCAACACGCCCCGCCAACCTCGAGCGACTACGGCAGGCCTACATCGCGCTCAACGCGCGCACGCCCAAGAACAAGCAGCTACGACTCGACCCCGGCGAGCAGCCCAAAGCGCTCACGCGCATGCTGACCCGCTCCGGCCCGCTCAACATCATCCTCAGCCCAGCCGGCACAAACGGCTACGACGACCTGCGCCGCAAAGCCGTCCGCGAGCCGCTTGGCTTCGGGGTGCGCACGATGCTCGCGTCGCTCGACGACATCATCCGCACCACCGCGGCTGCCAGCGGCAAGAACGCCGAATCGCGCCTACCGCGACTGCATCGCCTGCTCGACCTCGCCCAAACCATCGGCCCAGACCCGGACAAGTTCCCACTGAACGACCCACGCCACCCGACGCGCGCGGGCGTCGACGACGACTGAGACCAGCACCGAGGCGAGCTGACCTTGACCCGGTTTTGTTGACACCGGTTTATGCCGCGTGGGCGGCTTGTTGGGATTGATGGTATGCGGCTTCGTACTCATCTGGAGTGAGCATGCCAAGGCTGCTGTGTGCTCGGATCGGGTTGTAGAAGTTCTCGATGTAGTCGAAGATGCGGAGGCGTGCCTGGGTGCGGCTCGTGAAGTCGTGGCGGGCGACGAGCTCGGCTTTGATGGTGCCGATCCCGGACTCCTGGAGGGCGTTGTCCCAGGGGTCGCCGACCGATCCCATGCTCTGCAGGATCCCCGACTCGCGCAGCGTCTTGCCGACCAGCATGGAGGTGTATTGCGAGCCGCGGTCGGAATGGTGGATCACGCCCGGGGCGGGTCGGCGGCGGGCGACGCTCATGGCGATCGCGTCGGCGACGATCTCGGCCTCGAGGTTGTCACGCATGCTCCAGCCTACGATCCGGCGCGAGAAGGCATCGCTCACGACGGCCAGGAAGAGGTAGCCCTCGCGTGTCTCGACATAGGTGATGTCCGCAGACCACTTCTGATCGGGCCCACTCGCGCTGAAATCACGCTCGATGAGATCCGGCGCCGGCGGCGCTTTGGTGTCGGGGATCGTCGTGCGCGGGTGCTTCTTGCCGCGCGCGACGCCTTTGATGCCGAGCTCGCGCATCAACCGCGCGGTGCGCTTCTGGCCGATCCGGATGCCTTCCTCGATGCGCAGCCGGC
>JALYLC010000304.1 GCA_030774435.1 Actinomycetota bacterium | reverse complement strand
CACGACCGCTCGACGGTAGGGCGTGAGGCCTGGGCGGTCGATCACGCGGCGCACGGCCCGTGCCGGCGGCACGTCGGCGAGCACGTGCGGGGCCTCGCTGCCCGCGATCCAGATGATGCCCGCGCCCTCGCGCACGAGCTCGCGCATGCGCGCGTCCTGCCAGGCGGGGCGCCAGTCGAGCGTGTCCTCGGGTGCAAGCAGCGCGCGGGCGCGCGTGATGCGCGGATCGTCCTCGAGCACGTCGACGTAGCGCGCGCCGGCACGGTAGCCGGCCTCTGTGAGCGCGACCACGAAGTCCCGCTGGATCGGCTCCGGATGCACCGCGAGCACGTCTCCCGGGCCGATCTGCAACCCGTCGCGGACGATGGCGTCGGCGTATCGTGCGAGCGAGCCGTCGTCCACGCCGCACATGGTACGTGCCCGGTATCGTGCCAGGAGTGGACCTCGACCTCTCGGACGAGCATCGCCAGTTCCGTGACACGGTGCGGGCGTTCGCCGAGGGCGTCGTCGGTCCCGTCGCCGAGGAACTGGACGCGCACGGCCGATTTCCGCTCGCCGAATTGCGCCAGGCGGCGGCGCTCGGATTGCTCGGCGTACCGGTGCCCGAAGCCGATGGCGGCGCCGGTGGCGACACGCTGGCCTACGCGCTCTGCATCGAGGAGCTCGCGCGGGTCGACTCCTCGTTCGCGATCACGGTCGCCGCTCACACCTCGCTGGGCACGATGCCGATCCTGCTCTTCGGTGACGAGCAGCAGCGCGCGCACTGGCTGCCGCAGCTCGCGTCGGGCGAGCGCCTCGCGGCCTTCGGCCTGACGGAGCCCGAGGCAGGCTCGGACGCCGGCGCGACCCGCACGACGGCGCAGGCGGAGAACGGCGAGTGGGTGATCGACGGCTCAAAGATGTTCATCACGAACGCGGGCACCGAGATCAGCGGCTGCGTGACGATCACGGCTCGCACCGGGCCCGACGAGATCTCGAACTTCATCGTGCCCAACGGCACGCCCGGCTATGACGTCGGCCCGCCGCTCAAGAAGATGGGCTGGAGGTCGTCCGACACGCGCCCGCTCGCGTTCTCCGGCTGCCGCATCCCGAGCGACAACCTGCTCGGCCCGCGCGGCGAGGGCCTGCACCAGTTCCTCACGATCCTCGACGGCGGCCGCATCTCCGTCGCGGCGCTCGGGCTCGGCCTGGCGCAGGGCGCCTACGAGCTGGCCAGGGCCTACGCGCGCACGCGCCAGCAGTTCGGCCGTGCGATCGCGCGCTTCCAGGCGGTGCAATTCAAGCTCGCGGACATGGCGACGGAGATCGCCGCCGGGCGCGCGCTCACGTACCACGCGGCCTGGCTCAAGGACCGCGGCCGCCCATTCGCGCACGAGGCCTCGATGGCGAAGCTGTACACGGCCGAACTTGCCTGCCGGGTGGCCGACGAGGCCCTGCAGATCCACGGCGGCTACGGCTACATGGACGAGTACGCCGTCTCGCGCTTCTACCGCGACGCCAAGATCCTCGAGATCGGCGAGGGCACGAACGAGATCCAGCGCCTCGTGATCGCCCGCGGACTGGGACTCGAATGATCTTCGAGCAGATCGTCTGGCGCGATCTCGGCTGTGCCTCCTACCTCGTCGGCTGCCAGGATGCCGGGGAGGCCGTGATCGTCGATCCGCCGCTCGACGTGCGCGAGGTGCTCGCGCTGTGCAAGCGGCACGACGCCAAGCTCGTCGGCGTGATCGAGACCCACACGCACGCCGATCACGTCTCCGGCCACGGCGTCCTCGCGCAGCAGCACGGCTGCTGGATCGGCATCCACGAGGTCGCGAACGCCGTCTACGAGCACCGGCCGTTGCGCGACGCCGATCGCATCGAGGTCGGCAACATCGCGCTCGACGTCTTCCACACCCCCGGGCATCGCCCGGAGCACTGCTGCATCGTCGTCTCCGACCGCACGCGCGGCGACGAGCCGTGGCTCGTTCTCTCGGGCGATGCGCTGTTCGTCGGCGACAGCGGGCGACCCGACCTCGCGGTGGCGGGCGACGAGGGCGCGAGTGCGCTCTACCGCTCCCTCCACGAGCGGCTCGGAGGCCTGGACGGCGGCGTCGAGCTCTTCCCGGGCCACGTCGCCGGCTCGCTCTGCGGTCGTGGCATGTCGGCCAAGCCGTCCTCGACGCTCGGATTCGAGCGCCGCTTCAACCCGATGCTGGCGGAGATGACGGTCGAGCAGTTCGTGAAGCTCGCGAACGCCGACCTCGCGCCCAAGCCGCCGACCATGGCGCGCATCGTCGAGCTCAACCGCGGGCCGCTGCTCGCCGTCGCCCCCGTCGCGCGCACCGTCGCGCACGCTGCCGGGGATGCGCAGGTCCTGGACGTGCGCGACGGCGAGCACTTCGCCGACGGCCACATGGCCGGGTCGCTCAACGACTCCGTCGCCGCGCCGGGGTTCGGCAACCGCTGCGGGTTCGCGCTGGATCCCGAGCGCGAGGTCGTCATCGTCGCGACCACGCACGAGCAGGCCGAGGATGCGGCGCGCAAGCTGGCAGCCGTGGGTTTCACCCAGCTCGCCGAGATCGGCTTCGGGCTGGACTCGGCACATGCCCTGGAGCGCTTCGACCCCATCGGCCTCGACGAGATGGGCGCGCTGGCGGCCAAGGGAGACCTGCAGGTCATCGACGTCCGCGAGGCGCCCGAGCAGACCGAGCTCGCCGCGGGCGCAGTGGCGATTCCCTACCGGCTCCTGGCCGAGGCCGACCTCGCGAAGCTCGATCCCGAGCGCCCGACGGCGGTCGTGTGCCACACCGGAGTGCGCGCCCCGATCGCCGCCTCGCTGCTCGCGCGCCGCGGCTTCACGCACGTGCGTCCGGTGCTGGGCGAGGGCATGGGCACCTGGCATGTCCGCAAGCCGGCGGCAGCTGCGCATGTCTGATGCCGGCGTCCCCGAGCGCGAGCAGCTGAGCTGGCAGGAGCTCGGCGACGGCACGCGCGCGCTCGCCGAGATGGTGCATGCCAGCGGCTACGAGCCGGACGTGATCCTCGCGATCGCCCGCGGCGGCCTGCTGGTGGCGGGCGCGATGGGCTACGCGCTCGGCGCCAAGAACGTGTTCACGGTCAACGTCGAGTTCTATACCGGCGAGGACGAGCGCCTCGAGTTGCCGATCCTGCTCCCGCCGGTGCCCGACCCGAGCGAGCTCGCCCAGCGCCGGATCCTGATCTGCGACGACGTCGCCGACACCGGCGGTACGCTCGCGCTCGTCCAGCGCTTCTGCGAGCGCCACGTGGCCGAGGCGCGCACGGCGGTGCTGTACGAGAAGCCACGCTCGATCGTCCGCTGCGACTACGTCTGGCGCCGCACGAGCGGCTGGATCACGTTCGCGTGGAGTGCACTGCCGCCCGTCGCTGCGGATGCCGCGACGCACGCGGGCTAGGAAACCGGTTCTACATCACACGACTGCGGGCGCCGCCGGGAAGTCGGCGATCGCCGCGAGCGCACGGTCGCGCTCGTCCTCCGGCATCTCATGATCCTCGAGACGGCCCGACAGGTAGTCGTCGTAGGCCTGCATGTCGAAGTGCCCGTGCCCGCAGAGATTGAACAGGATCACCTGCTCCGTCCCGGCGGCCTCGGCGCGTCGCGCGGCCTCGATCACGCCCTTGATGGCGTGCGTGGGCTCGGGCGCGGGCAGGATTCCCTCGGCCTTCGCGAACTGGATGCCGGCGGCGAAGCAGTCGAGCTGTCCGTAGGCCTCGGCGCGGATCAGACCCTGGTTCTGTGCGTGCGAGACGAGCGGCGCCATGCCGTGGTAGCGCAGGCCGCCCGCGTGGATGCCCGGGGGCATGAAGTCGTGGCCCAGCGTGTGCATGGCCACGAGCGGCGCCATGCCGACGGCGTCGCCGAAGTCGTAGGCGTAGACCCCGCGCGTGAGCGTCGGGCACGAGGCGGGCTCGACGGCGATGATCTCGATGTCGGCGCCGGCGATCTTGTCGCGCAGGAACGGGAACGAGATGCCGGCGAAGTTGGAGCCGCCCCCGGCGCAGCCGATCACGACGTCCGGACTCTTTTCGCCGAACGCCGCCAGCTGCTCCTTGGCCTCGAGGCCGATCACCGTCTGGTGCATCAGCACGTGGTTGAGCACGGAGCCGAGCGAGTACGCCGCCTCGGGGTCCGTCGCCGCGCGCTCAACCGCCTCGGAGATGGCGAGCCCGAGCGATCCGAGCGACTCGGGATCGGCCTGGAGCGCGCTGCGGCCCGCGTTGGTCTCGGACGAGGGGCTGGAGTGCACCGTCGCGCCGAACGTCTGCATCATCACCCGCCGGTACGGCTTCTGGCGGTACGAGATGCCGACCATGAAGACCTCGCACTCGAGCCCGTACAGCTGCGTCGCGTAGGCGAGCGCTGACCCCCACTGGCCGGCGCCCGTCTCCGTCGCGATGCGCTTGCGGCCGTCCTGCGCGCAGTAGAACGCCTGCGGCACGGCGGTATTCGGCTTGTGCGAGCCCGAAGGACTGCCGCCCTCGTACTTGTAGTAGATGCGCACGCCCTTGAGCCCGAGCGCCTGCTCGAAGCGCTCGGCGCGCATCAGCGGCGTCGGCCGCCAGTTGCGGTAGGCCTGGCGGACTTCCTCCGGGATCTCGTGCTGAGCCTCTCCCGAGACCTCCTGGAGGATGATCGACATCGGGAAGAGCGGCGCGAGATCCTCGGGCCCGAGCGGCTGGAGCGTCCCGGGATGAAGAGGCGGTGCCGGCAGCGGCAAATCGGCACCGAGGTTGTACCAGTGGGTCGGGAGCGAGTCCTCGTCGAGGACGATCTTGTGACGGCTCATGCGGTGAGTCTAGTGCGCGCCGAAGGCGGTGCATATAAAGGGGTCAGACCCCTTTATATGCACGCACAGATCGGGGTCTGACCCCGATCTGTGCAGCTACAGGCGCTCGGCGGGATAGCCGGCCGCGCTGATCAGCTCGATCACGCGCTCGCCGTGCTCGAAGTCGCGCGTCTCGACCGAGATCAGCACGCGCACGTCGTTGACGCCGAGCTCGATCGCGCCGTCGCGGTGGTAGTCGATGTCGAGGATGTTGACCCGGTTCTCGGCGAACAGGTCGGTCAGGCGCTTGAGCGCTCCCGGGCGATCCGGCATCTGCGTCCGGAGGCGGAGGAAGCGTCCGTTGCGGGTCAGTCCGAAGCGCACGATGATCTGCAGCATGCCGGCGTCGAGGTTGCCGCCCGAGAGCACGCAGACGGCCTCGCGCGCCTTCACCTTGCCCGCTAGCAGGGCCGCGAGCCCGGCTGCGCCGGCCCCCTCGACCATCAGCTTCGAGCGCTCCAGCAGCACGACCACCGCGCGGCAGATCTCGTCCTCGGTCACCTCGACGATCTCGTCGGCGTAGCGCTGCACGAAGGGGAAGGTGAGGTCGCCGGGACGCTGCACGGCGATGCCGTCGGCGACCGTGGTGCCGCGCTCGATCTCGACCGGATGGCCGGCGGAAAGCGAGGCGTTCCAGGCTGCGCAGCCCGACGCCTGAACGCCGATCACGCGGATGTCGGGGCGCAGCGCCTTGACGGCGATCGCGATGCCCGAGAGCAGCCCGCCGCCGCCCAGCGGCACGACGATCGTGTCGACCTCCGGCGCCTGCTCGAGCAGCTCGAGGCCGACGGTGCCCTGGCCCGCGATGATGGCCGCATCGTCGAACGGCGGCACGAGCACCCGGCCCTCGGAGTCGTTGCGCGCCGCGGCGTAGCTCTCCTCGAACGTCTCGCCGGCGAGCACGACCTCTGCGCCGTAGTCGGCCGTCGCGACCTGCTTGGCGAGTGGTGCATCGACCGGCATGTAGACCCGCGAGGAGACTCCGAGCGCCGTTGCCGCGAGCGCCACGCCCTGGGCGTGGTTGCCCGCGCTGGCAGCCACGACGCCGCGCGCCCGCTCCTCGTGGCTGAGCGTGGACATGCGGTTGACGGCCCCGCGCAGCTTGAAGGAGCCCGTGCGCTGCAGGTTCTCGGCCTTGAGCTGCACCCGCATCCCCGTCCAGCGCGAGATCGCGCCCGCCGAGAGCACGGGCGTGTGCGCCACGACGCCGTCGATGACAGCGCGCGCGCGCCGGATGTCTTCGAGGCCCACCACGCGGGCCATCGTAGTCTCAGGCCGCCGAGACCAGGGCCGGCACCCTCATGCGCGCTCGAGCAACTGCTGCACCGCCGCCAGCGGGTCGATGCGGCGCTCGGCGAGCGCATCGACGAGCCCGGCAAGCTCGGGGCTGCCGTCGAGCACCTCACCGAGCCTGCGCGCCGAGCGCGCCGCCGCCAGGGCGAGCAGCTCCGAGCGCAGCTGCGCCTTGCGCCGCGCGGGCAGATCGCCGCCCGCGAGCGAGCTCTGGTGCAGCTCCACCGCGCTCCACAGCTCCTCGATGCCGCTCGGCGCGGTCGCCACTGTCTCGACGACGATCGGGCGGCGATCGGGATCGGCCAGCGAGAGCACCTGCGCGAGCTCGGCGCGCGTGCGCTCGAATGCCGGGTGATCGGCCTTGTTGACGACGATCACGTCCGGGATCTCCATCACGCCGGCCTTGAGCGCCTGGATCGAGTCCCCCGAGCCAGGCATCAGCACGAGCGCGACGGTGTCGGCCAGCCCGGCCACCTCGACCTCGCTCTGCCCCACGCCGACCGTCTCGTAGAGCAGCACGTCGCGTCCCGATGCGTCCACGATCACGCCGGCCAGCAGGGTCGCCTCGGCGACGCCCCCGAGGTGGCCGCGCGTTCCCATGGAGCGGATGTACACGCCGCTGTCCAGGAAGTGCTCGACCAGCCGGATGCGGTCGCCCAGCAGCGCGCCGTGCGTGATGTGGCTCGACGGGTCGACCGTGATCACGCCGATGGTCTGGTCACGCGCGCGCAGGAGCGAGCAGAGCGCGGCGATCAGGCTCGACTTGCCGACGCCGGGAGGGCCGGTGATGCCGAGCGTGCGCGCCTTGCCGGCGTGCGGGTAGAGGATCTCCAGCACCCGGCGCGCTCCGGGGTCCTCGTCCTCGGCCAGCGAGATGGCCCGTGCGACGGCCCGGCGGTCGCCGGCCAGGACGCGCTCTGCGAGCGCGTCGGGGTCCTCCTCGCGTCGCCGACGAGCTGGTTTCACAAGCACCGGGAGCGGTCGGGGGGATCGAAGCCCCTGGGCCCGCGCGGCCCTTTGCGCGCGCCCTGGGTCGCCGCAGGTCTGGCCGTCGGGCGCCCAACCGCCACC
>JALYLC010000303.1 GCA_030774435.1 Actinomycetota bacterium | reverse complement strand
GGCAGCCCCATCGACTACCGTCGGGCGATGCGGCGGTTCGACGTCATCGCGGTCGCGCTCGCTGTCGTCGCCGGCGCCTTCGGCGTGTCTGCGGGCACGGGGCCGCTCATGGGTGGGCTCGCTGCGCTCGTGCTCGCGGGCGTCGCGCTGCGGGCTCGCAGCGCCGAGTACATCGCGGTCTGGGCGGTTGCGCCTCTGCTGGTCTGGGCCACCTACCCGGATCCCTCGATGATCGTCGCCGCGGTCGCGCTGGCCGCCGGCGCGGTGTGTGCGCTGCTGGGCGCGCGCGAGCGCTCGGAGAGCTCGGGCGAGGACATCATCGCCGCGCGAGTCACCCTCGCCGCGGCCATGGTGCTCTCGGCCGGCGGTCTGCTCTCCTTCGACCTTCTCCTGCGCTACTAGCAGTCGTCGTATGGTGCGGCGGCGATGTCCACCGCCACCGTTGATGCGCTCGCCGGCTTCTCGACCCACGCACGGCGCTGGTTCGAAGGTGCACTCGGCACGCCCACGCCTGCGCAGACGCTGGGCTGGCCGCCGATCGCCGCGGGCGAGCACGTGCTCGTATGCGCACCCACCGGATCGGGCAAGACGCTCGCCGCGTTCCTGTGGTTCCTCGACCGGGTGCTGACGGAGCCCGGCGAGGGGCTGCGCGTGCTCTACGTCTCGCCACTCAAGGCGCTCAACTACGACGTCGAGCGCAACCTGCGCGCGCCGCTCGCGGGCATCCGCGCGAGCGCGGCGGCGGCGGGGGTCGAGCTGCCGCTGCCGAGCGTGGCCGTGCGCACGGGCGACACCCCGCCCGAGGAGCGCCGGCGCATGCTGCGCACGCCGCCCGACATCCTCATCACGACGCCCGAGAGCCTCTACCTGATGCTCACCTCGCGCGCGCGGGAGTTGCTGGCCGGCGTCGAGGCGGTGATCGTCGACGAGGTGCACGCCGTCGCGGCCACCAAGCGCGGCGCGCACCTCGCGCTCTCGCTCGAGCGGCTGGCCGACGTCTGCGAGAGCGATCCGCAGCGCGTCGCGCTGTCGGCCACGCAACGTCCGCTGGAGGAGATCGCCCGCTTCGTCGGCGGTGACCGCGAGATGCGCATCGTCGACGCCGGCATGCGCAAGCAGCTCGACCTGCGCATCGAGCTGCCGCCCGAGGAGGCGCCCGCCGAGCCGGTGGAATACGCGCAGGGCGCGA
Organism: Actinomycetota bacterium; assembly: GCA_030774435.1. Lineage (GTDB taxonomy): Bacteria > Actinomycetota > Thermoleophilia > Gaiellales > JALYLC01 > JALYLC01. Next base: position 2,662 of record JALYLC010000303.1, on the reverse strand, counting down.
ACGACTCGGCGGAGCATTCGATCTGGCCGGCGCTCTATCCCGAGGTGCTCGCGCTCGTGCAGGCGCACCACTCGACGATCGTGTTCGTGAACAGCCGCCGCCTGGCGGAGCGGCTCGCGCTGCGCCTCAACGAGCTGGCCGGCGAGCCGGTCGCGCGCGCCCACCACGGCTCGCTCTCGCGCGAGGCCCGCAGCGAGGTGGAAGAGGCGCTCAAGGCCGGGACGCTGCCCTGCATCGTCGCGACCTCGTCGCTCGAGCTCGGCATCGACATGGGCGCGGTCGACCTCGTCGTGCAGGTCTCCTCGCCCGGCTCGGTCGCGAGCGGGCTGCAGCGCGTGGGGCGCGCGGGCCACACGGTCGGCGCACCCTCGCGGGGCCGCATCTTCCCGCGCTTCCGCGGTGAGCTGGTGGAGGCGGCCGCCGTCGCGCGCGGCATGCTGGAGGGCGAGGTCGAGCACACGCGCGTGCCGCGCATCCCCCTCGACGTGCTCTGCCAGCAGATCGTCGCGATGGCCTCGGTCGAGGAGTTGCAGGTCGATGCGCTGCACGAGCTCGTGCGGCGCGCGTATCCGTACCGGGAGCTGACGCGCGAGCAGCTCGAGAACGTGCTCGACCTGCTCGCCGGGCGCTACCCCTCCGACGAATTCGCGGAGTTGCGGCCCCGCATCGTCTGGGAGCGGACGACCGGCGCCCTGCGCGCCCGCGAGGGCGCGCAGCGGATCGCCATCGCGAACGCGGGCACGATCCCCGACCGCGGCCTCTACGGCGTCTTCCTGGCCGACGGCGGCGGCCGCGTCGGCGAGCTCGACGAGGAGATGGTGCACGAGGCGCGCGAGGGCCAGGTGTTCCTGCTCGGAGCCTCCGCCTGGCGCATCGAGCAGATCGCGCGCGATCGCGTGCTCGTCTCCCCCGCCCCCGGCCAGCCCGCGCAGATCCCGTTCTGGCGCGGCGAGCAGGCCGGCCGTCCGCTCGAGCTCGGCCGCGCCGTGGGTCGCCTGCAGCGCGAGCTTGCGGCGCTGGACGATGCCGGCGCGATTCAGCGCCTCATGGGCGCGCACGCCTGCGACGAGCGGGCCGCTCAGGCCCTCGTGGACTACCTGCGGGAACAGGAGCGCGCGACGGGCGTCCTGCCCACCGACCGCACGATCGTCGTGGAGCGCTTCCGCGACGAGATCGGCGACTGGCGGCTGTGCGTGCTCTCGCCCTTCGGCGCCCGCGTGCACGCCCCCTGGGCGCTCGCGCTGCGCGCCCTGCTGCGCGAGCGCTACGGCATCGAGACGCATGCGCTGTGGTCGGACGACGGCATCATCGTGCATCTACCCGACGCGGACGCGCTGCCCCCGGACGACCTGATCGCGATCGATCCCGCAGCCGTCGAGGACCTCGTCGTCGGCGAGCTCGGCGGGTCGTCGCTGTTCGGCGCGCGCTTCCGGGAGAGCGCCGCACGCGCACTGCTGATCCCACGCCGCCGGCCGGGCCAGCGGACGCCGCTCTGGCAGCAGCGACTGCGCGCGCAATCGCTGCTGACCGTGGCGGAGCGCTACGGCTCGTTCCCGATCCTGCTCGAGACCTACCGCGAGCTGCTCGCCGACCACTTCGACCTGGGCGCGCTCCGCGACCTCTTGGATGGCCTGCGCGACGGCAGCCGGCAACTCGTCGCCGTCGAGTCGCAGACCGCCTCGCCATTCGCCGCCTCGCTCAACTTCGAGTACGTCGCGCAGTACCTGTACGAGGACGATGCGCCCGCCGCCGAACGGCGCGTCGCCGCACTCACGCTGGATCGCGACCTGCTGCGCGAGCTCGCAGGATCGGAGGAGCTGCGCGACCTGCTGGACGCCGACGCGGTCGAGCAGGTCGAGCGCGAGCTCGGCAGCGAGCGCCGCGGCGGCACGGACGCGCTGCACGACCTCCTGCGGCGCGTCGGCGACCTGAGCGAGGACGAGGTGGCCGAGCGGTTGCCGGGCGACGCCGCGAGCACCTGCGCGAGCCTGCTCGCCGACCGCCGTGCGCTGCGCGTTCGCATCGGCGGCGCTCACAGGCTGATCGCCGCGGAGGACGCCGGGCGCTATCGCGACGGCCTCGGCGCCATGCCGCCCGGAGGCGTGCCCGCGGCCTTCCTCGAGCCCGTGAGCAACGCGCTGCGGACGCTGATCGCGCGCTATGCGCGCTGGCGCGGGCCGTTCGCCGCTCCGGCGCTCGCGGAACGCTATGCACTCGAGCCCGGTGTCGTCGAGGCCGAGCTGACAGCGCTCGAGCGCGAGGGGAAGCTCGTCCATGGCGCCCTGCGGCCGGGCGGCAGTGGGCGCGAGTGGTGTGACGTGGAAGTGCTGCGCCGCATCCGCCGAGCCTCGGTCGCGCGCCTGCGCCGCGAGGTCGAGGCAGTCGAGCAGCCGGCGCTTGCCCGCTTCGCGCTGAACTGGCACGGCATCGGCCGGGCGCCCGGCCGTGGCGGGGTCGAGCGCCTGCGCGAGGTGCTCTTCTCGCTCCAGCGGCTGCCGCTGACGCCCGAGGTGTGGGAGCGCCAGGTGCTGCCGCTGCGCATGCCGGAGTACCGCCCCGAGCTGCTCGACCAGCTCTGCACGAGTGGCGAGGTCGTGTGGCTGGGAGCCGACGGCGGGCGGGTCGCGATCGCGTTCCGCGAGGATGCCGCGCTGCTCGGCCC